>CBEVTG010000471.1:0-2175 GCA_965552745.1 uncultured bacterium | reverse complement strand
CATGATGGAGGCGGTTCTGCACACCGTGAACATCCGCCTGGCTCCGGAGCAGGTGCTCTACACCATCAACCATGCGGAGGATGACGTCATCCTGGTACACCAGGACTTCGTTCCGGTCCTCGAACGCATCCACTCCCGTATCGAGCGCAAGGTCAAGCTCATCCTCCTGGCCGACGGGGATACCCGGATCAAAACCTCACTGAAATTCGCGGGAGAGTACGAGGATCTCCTGTCCCGGGCGGAAGAAGGGTTCGAGTTCGGCGACTTCGACGAGAACACCCGGGCCACGACGTTCTACACCACCGGCACCACCGGCAACCCCAAGGGGGTCTACTACAGCCACAGGCAGCTCGTGCTGCATACCCTGGGATTCCTGCTGTCTCTGGGCTGTAACAGCGTCACAGGCCGGTTTCACCGGGATGACGTTTACATGCCGCTCACCCCGATGTTTCACGTCCATGGCTGGGGCATCCCTTACGCTGCCACGATGATGGGGGTCAAGCAGGTCTACCCCGGCCGCTACGAGTCTGGACCGATCCTGGACCTGATCGAGCGCGAGAAGGTCACGTTCTCCCACTGTGTTCCAACGATCCTGCACATGATCCTGAGCAGCTCCAGGGCCCGCGAGGTGGACCTCAGCCGCTGGAAGCTGATCATCGGCGGCTCCGCCCTGTCGCACGGCCTCACCAAACGGGCCCTGGGGCTCGGTATCGACGTCACCAGTGCCTACGGCATGTCAGAGACCTGCCCTCTGATTCTGACCTCACAGCTCGACGGGAATTTCCAGTCGGCGGACCCGAACGAGCAGATCGACATGCGCTGCAAGACCGGGCGTGCGGGCCCCCTGGTCGACGTGCGGGTGGTTGACGAGAACTTCAGGGATGTCCCCGCGGACGGGAAGACGACCGGAGAGGTGGTGGTGCGGGCGCCGTGGCTCACGCAGGGCTACTTCAAGGATCCGGATCGTTCGGAGGAGCTGTGGCGGGACGGCTACCTTCACACCGGGGATATCGGCCACATGGGCCCGGGCGGATACGTTCAGGTCACAGACCGCCTGAAAGACATCATCAAGTCGGGGGGGGAATGGATCTCTTCGCTCGAGCTCGAGACCATCATTTCACAGCACGAGGCAGTGGGTGAGGTGGCGGCCATCGGCATGCGGGACGAGAAGTGGGGGGAGCGCCCCATGGTTCTCATCGTCCCTAAAAAGGATTACACCGGAAAGCTGAGTGAGGAACTCATCAAGCAGCACGTCCGCGGTTTCGCGGAGCGTGGCGTCATCTCCAGGTGGGCCGTACCCGACAGGATCCAGTTCGTCGAGGCCATAGAGAAAACGAGCGTCGGGAAGATCGACAAGAAAGTGCTGCGTCAGAAATACGCCGGCTGAGCGCCGGATGGTCCGGCCTCGTGTGATCAGGTCAGGGCCGCCGCTCGCCCTGGCCCTCCACGAGTTGTAAGACCTGCCGGGTGGGGCCTCCGGGAAATCTTTCGCTCAACCCGGACGGCCAGCGGACCTCCACCCAATCGAACTCTTGTTTCCCGCCCAGGCCGAAATGCTGCACGAGCTCATGCTGCGAGCAGTAGGAGGATCCGCTCCGGACCTCCTGCATCTGCCGCCGGCCTCCCGCGCTCACCGTGATGCGGGCGCCGATGCCGTCCCTGTTGCTCCGCGTTCCCACCAGGCCGACCCGCAGCCAGGCGCGGCGATTGCCTCCGTCGTTGCGCATCAGGCGCGCCGGGCGGTTCGACTCCGTGACGGCGATGTCCAGGTCGCCGTCGGAATCGTAGTCCGCCATCGCCACGCCTCGCGCCACCCCGGGCTGGATGCGAGCCGAATCGCGCCCGGCGGTCGCCTCCCGGAAACGGCCCCCTGAATTTACCAGCAAGAGGTTCGGCTGCTCGTACGTCACGGTGTCGTTGTACGCCTGGATGTCATCCTGGATGTGGCCGTTGCCGACGAACAGGTCGAGATCACCGTCATTGTCGAAGTCAAAGAAATGGGTGCCGAACCCCACCAGCCGAAGGCTCGGTTCCCCGAGGCCGGAGGGGAACGACCAGTCCTCAAAGTTCCCGAGGCCGTTGTTCCTGTAGAGGGCGTTGTGCTCGAGGTCGAGGTTGGTGACGAAAAGATCCAGATCGCCGTCATTGTCATAGTCCCCGGCGTCAGTGCCCATG
>CBEVTG010000470.1:0-2190 GCA_965552745.1 uncultured bacterium | reverse complement strand
GGTGATGCCACCATCGAGATCCTGCAGCCGCAGATGTTCCGTGGGCAGAAGGTGCTGTTCTCCATCAAGGACTGAGGCCCACTTAAGAGACTGAGGACGGCCCGGGCGCCCGATGGGACCCGGGCCGTTGTTTTTGGGCCTGGCGAGGAGATAGATGGCGCGAATCTGGGGAATTGTGGGTGCCGGTGCGGTCGGCGGCTACTTCGGCTTCCGGCTGGCCCAGTCCGGCCAGCAGGTCCGTTACCTGGTACGCGGTCAGACAGCAGAGGCCCTGCGCTCCAACGGGCTCAGGGTTACGACCGGAGGACGGGACTACAGCCAGCCGGTCGAGGTAGGAGAAACACCCGAGATTCTCACGGGGTGTGAAACTGTTCTCATCACCGTGAAAAACCACGATCTTGCCGCCGCGCTCGAGGCGGTCCGGCAAGCTCCGGGGCTGAGTGGCTTTTCGATCACGCTCCAGAACGGGGTGGGAGCGCCTCACGAGGCAATCCGAGTTCTCGGAGAGGACCGGGTGGTGGGAGGAATCGCCTACCTGGGAGCCGAGCGCACCGCACCCGGAGTGATCGTGCACACAGGACTCGGACGTCTGATGGTAGGCGAGATGAGTACCCTCCCGGGCACGCGCTGCGCGGAGGTGGTCAGGGATTTCGAGACAGCGGGAATCCCCGCACGTGTCGCCGATCGGATCAAGCTGGAAATGTGGAAGAAGCTGGCCTGGAATGCGGCTTTCAATGGACCTACGGCTCTCAGCCGATGCTCTCCCGCGGCGCTGGCTTCACATCCCGAGGGGCTCGCCCTGTGTCAGGCTCTGATCGGCGAGGTGATCGAAGCGGCGCGATTGCAGGACGTGATCATCCCTCCGGAGGTGGCAGATGAGCAGATCGGCTCTAGTCAGGGCCTCACGAGCCTGCGCACTTCGATGCTCCAGGATCTGGAGGCGGGGCGTAAACTCGAGGTTGATGCGCTCTATCTGTACACACTTCGGGTGCTGAGGAAGGCGGGAAAATCGGCTCCGGCGCACCAGACGGTGGGGGCGCTTCTGACGGCCGCCGAGAGCTGGATCAGGGACTCACGGAGTCACGGATCTCGCGAAGCTTCTCGTCCGTCTCAACCTGGAACAGCTGGTAATCGGTGAAGATCTGCATCACCTGCTTGTGAAGCGACCGCTCTTCGGTATTGGTGGCGGCGTAGCGCTGCGTCATGACCAGGGTTGGCAGGCGCAGGCCGTCTTTCTGGTAGGTAAGATCGACTTCGTGCACGTGGACTCTCGGACGGCGCCGCAGCGGAATACCGATCAGGCGGAAGGCCTGGTGGTAGTCCCGCGTGGCGGCTTCCAGCCTGATTTGCTGGCCCGGAGGAACAGCTTCGACCCGCAACACATCGAGGGACTCGGCGTCGACGTAGGCACTGCCGCTCCACTGTGTGATGTCGGTCCCGTCCGTGAACGGAAGAATGGCATCGAACTCAATGACGGTGGCGAGACGGAAGTGGACGACTTCCTGTCCTGCAAGACGATAATTGAACAGCTGCTGATTGTGGCGTGAAAAGAGCAACGTCCAGCGGTAAGGTTGCGGATGATTGAGCTCCAGATCTTTCCAGCGGGTGGATCCTTCCTTCTCCAACGACCGGCGCCGTTCGATGATGTCGCCCGAAGACGTGCGCCCAAGCAAGTAATCGAAGCGGCCCACATCCTGATCCCTGAGGCGTCCGGAGCTGGTGTTAAAGGAAGAGCGAATGAGCGTTTCCTCACAGACGAACCGCAGCAGGCCACTTTCGTACGTTTCAGCCCGGATGGCCAGAGAAGCGAGGAACTTGTCCAGCTCGGCCCGTTCGGCCCGGATGGCGTCCGCCATCTCCTGCGTGGGAGGCTGGAGGACAGGATCGACCTCCTTCTCGGGGGCAGGGGCCGGCGACTGCGCCAGCACACCCGGCTCACTCCCGATACCGATCAGGCCGGACCCTGCGAGAGCCAGAACCCCTGCAAATCGCGCCAAACGGTTCATTCACAGCATTCTAGCAGAGGGTCGGCGCCAAGGAGTGTGGCTTTGCAAAGCTTTGGTACGATTGACCCTATACGGAGCGGATGGTACAATTTTTCCACCTGCACGGAAGCAAAGAGCCCCGCCACGACACCCAGACCAGCACGGCTGTACGGCGCGGTGGAGCGCTCCGGCGGGGGTGTAACAT
>CBEVTG010000469.1:0-2192 GCA_965552745.1 uncultured bacterium | reverse complement strand
GATTAGGACGGAAGTCGGCCGGAAGGGTGTCACCGGGTCGCTTCAGATGATCTCCAAGAGCATTCTCCGTCCAGGTCTCGAGAACGTCGCCCGGTTCGAGCCGCAACACCGGCGCTGTCGTGGCAAACGTGTACTTGAGCTCATCCGGCTTCGGGATGTAGCGGTGGGTTTCTGCCACCAGCGGGGACACCTGGGCAAGAGCCACAAAGGCCAGAACTATCAGGTGGGTTCGACAGCTCACGTCTAGAGCTTCAGGATTTCGGCGACGAGGAACAGATCGGTGAGGAGGGCACGGACGTGGATCGAGGCGTTCAGGTTGTCGATGAGCTGGGAGCTGATGGACGGTTGCGCGAGCACGAGCTGCATGGCCGCCTGGGCGTCCCGGGCGTCGCGCGCCAGTACCGAGGTAAACGCAGGAGGGTGATCGGCTGAATAGTCGTTCTCCTCCAGAAGGCGGCGGGTGCAGAGATCGGCCAGGCCTGTCAGCGCGGTGTCGCAGTGCTTCAGATGATCCCGCAGCTGCGCGCCGGAGCGCGCCTCGCGATCGTCCGGCAGGCCCTGGGCCGCATAGCCGAGCATGAACTCATAACCTTCCTCGATCAGCGCGATCCGTTTCTTGAGATCCTCGCGGGCCACTTCGGTGACAGCAGTATCCGTCTTCGCCTTCGTTGACTTCACGTGAGTTCCGTCCTACGTGGGTTCTTGCTTGAGCCGTGCGGGTTGCTGGGCTTGACGGGCGGCTGCCGGAGCCTCTTCCGGAATTTCCCAGCGCCCGGGATCGTGGTTCTCGATGTAATCCTCGCGGGTGATCCACCCCGCGATCATCGAGATCGTCAGCCAGCGCTTCTCCGGCAGGATGGCAAAGTAGACGTGGGCAATGATCATCGTTACCAGCGCCACCGAAGACAAGCCGTGCAGGACGTAGACCCAGCCCCAGGTCGATTCGGAAAGAAGGTATGCGTTGCGAGTCCAGAGCGGGGTATCGATTCGCACCATCATCAGAATTCCGGTGCAGATGACGGCAAACGTGGCCACCAGCACCAGATGGTGGAAGAACTTGTTCTCCATCGGATACTTTCCCGGCTTGGGAGGCGGGGGGCCCGGCCGGCCGACGTTCTGTTTCACCTCCAGCCACCACTCGCTCAGATCGCGGCGGCTGATCCAGATGTCCCGCAGGTTCAGCCAGAACGACGCATGAATGATGTGAAAGATGACCGTGCCGATGAGTACCAGTCCCGCCATCCAGTGGATCGTGACCCAGGAGAACTTGATTCCCAGGACGGGCAGGAAGCCGGTGAACAACAGCACGAACATCGATGCCGCCATGACCCAGTGGAACAGACGCGAGGCGAGGGGGTGCCGGACGACTCGCTCCGGGATCTTCCGGCTCAGGTCGGCGCTGACGTTAGCGGCAGGTGCCGGCTTGCGCTTCGCTGACCAGCGCCTGAACAGAAGGTGTCCCGCGACAAACACGATGCCGGCGGCGGCGGCGGCCCAGAAGAGATCCCATGAGATGCGGACCAGGATTTCCTGGCCCCAGGGATTCTGTGTCCACTGCAGGAACTCCATGCTATGCCTCCGCTCCGCGGATCGACCGCTTCACGAGGTTTCTCAGCAAGGGTAACTTGTAGCCATTATGCTGCAGCGGCTTGGCGCCTTCGATGGCCATCTCGCCGGCGGCTGCGGCAATGTCCTCGGTGATGCGCTGGCCGGTCAGCCGTTCTTCGACTTTCTTCAGGCGCACGGGGTAAGGCGCCACTCCATTCACCGCCAGGCGTACCCGCTCGACGCTGCCGTTTCGGATTTTCATTGCCGAGGCAATATTGACCAGGGGAAAATCCCAGGCCTGCCGATCACGGGCTTTCTCGAAGTAGAAGCGCGTCTCCGCCCAGTCTTTGGGAATGCGGATCGCGGTGAGGATGTCGCCCGGCTCGAGAACCGTCATGCGGGTGATATCCAGGCTCGGCCCGATGAAGAAATCCTCGGCGGCCACGACTTTCTCTCCCCGTTGGTTCTGGATCACCATGCTCGCGTCGAGGGCAATGAGTGCCGGCGCCGTGTCGGACGGATTGACCGCCACACAGCGGCTGGCGCCGAAGATGCAGTGCTCGCGGTTGATCGAGGTCGGAGTGTCGGCGTAGCAGATGTTTCCGCCCGCCCGGTAGCACGTCCAGCCGCCCCGGTAATAGGCG
>CBEVTG010000468.1:0-2199 GCA_965552745.1 uncultured bacterium | reverse complement strand
GGTCTTCTCACCCAGCACCGTGAGGAAGCCGAGGCCCACTACCGGCGCGCCCTGGAAGAGCAACAGTCTGGTGCCGCGGCCGGTGATAACGAGGGCGTACATGGCTGGAAGGCCAGCCGTGAGGGAGGCGCCGACGTTGCTCTTTTGGAGATTCTGGACCGGACGGTTCGCCAGATCGATGCGGCCATTCACCGTCTGCACACCGGCCAGTACGGACTCTGCTCCACCTGCGCTGAACCGATCCCTGTGGCTCGGCTGCGGGCTCTGCCATTCGCAACCTTCTGCGTGCCCTGCCAATCCGAAAAAGAGTAATATCAGCGCTCACGCACGGACCTGGGTGGAGGCATGTGCGTGCTATACTTCTGCGGATTCGCCCGACGACAACTTCTTATACTCACTATTAGGTGAACGCCGATGCGCGTGGCGCTCGTGCAAATGACTTCAAGCGACCGTCCCGAGGGGAACCTCGCGCGCACGGAGGAGTTGATCCGCAAATCCGCCTCAGGAAACCCCGATCTGGTGGCACTGCCGGAGAACGTCCTCTACCTGCGAACCGAGGGAGACCGACTGCGTTTCTCGGAAGATCTCGAAGAGGGAGAGCACCTCGGCGTCCTGCGTGCGCTTGCACGAGAGCTGGGGATCTGGATACTGGTCGGTTCGATTCCCGAAAGGATCGAGGGCAGTGATCGCGTGTGCAATACCAGCCTGCTTCTCGGGCGGCGCGGTGACGTGCACGCCGTGTATAGAAAAATCCACCTGTTCGATGTCACGCTGCCCAATGGGGTTGAGCTCAAGGAATCGCGCTACGTCGAGCCAGGTACCGAAGTCGTCGCCGTCGACACTGAGTTTGGCAAGCTCGGCCTGACGGTCTGCTACGATCTGCGATTTCCGGAACTCTACCGCCGCCTCGCTCAGCAGGGCGCCGAGGTGATCTTCGTGCCCTCCGCGTTCACGGCGCAGACTGGCAAGGATCACTGGCATGTGCTCCTGCGCGCCCGGGCCATTGAAAATGAAGTCTTCATCGTGGCTCCCGCCCAGTTCGGATACCACAGCGAGAAGCGCCAGTCCTTCGGGCATTCTCTGGTGGTTGACCCCTGGGGCATTGTGATTGCCGAAGCGCCGGACGAGGAGGGAGCTATTGTCTTCGTAGATCTGGATCGGGAACACTTGAAGGAAATCCGACGCAAACTTCCCTGCCTTGATCACACCAGGTTGATTTAACAATGGCAAAACAATCCCCAACCTCCCCGGCCACGGAGTACCGGCTGAACATTGACCTCCTGCTGCTCCCCGAGATTCGGGAGATGCTGGATGACCGGCAATTTGATGCCGTCAAGTCGCTGCTCAGCGACCTCTTCCCGCAGGACATCGCCGACCTGATCGACGATCTCGAGGAACCCCACCGCGGCGTGCTGTTCAGGCTGCTCCCGAAGGAACTCAGCGTGGAGGTGTTCGACGATCTCAGCTCCGACTCGCAGCTCGCGGTGATCAACGCCCTGTCGGATCAGCGCGTGTCCGAGATTCTGGATGAAATGTCGGACGATGAGCGCGTAGAGCTTCTCGAGGAATCTCCACCTGCCGCGGTACGCAAGCTTCTCACTCTGCTCACGCCCGAACAGCATGACCGGGCGGTGCGCTCCCTCGGCTACCCGGAAGACTCGGTCGGTCGCATGATGACGCCTGACTTTGTCGATCTGGACTCCGACATGACGGTGGAACAGGCCCTTTCGCGAATCCGTCAGGTAGGACTCAAGAAGGAAACCATTTACACCTGCTACGTTACGGATCGACAGCAGCAGCTCCTGGGAGTGATCTCTCTACGCAAGCTGGTGACCGCAGAGCCGGTGGTCCTCGTGCCCGAGCTGATGAACACGAATGTGGTGTCCGTGTCCACTATCACGGATCAGGAGGAAGCCGCCCGCGTCGTAAAGCATTACGACCTGATCGCCCTGCCGGTCGTGGACAGCCAGCAGAGACTGGTAGGAATTGTCACCTTCGACGATCTGATGGATGTCGTGGAAGAAGAGGTTACCGAGGACTTTCAGCGCCTGGCCGCCGTCGTGCCGACTGACGAATCGTACTTCGACACCGGCTTCATCACCATGGCCCGCAAGCGCATCTTCTGGCTTTTTCTCCTGCTGGTGCTGCAGACTGCCTCTGGACAGCTGCTGCACCACTACTCTGCCGCACTACAGGCCA
>CBEVTG010000467.1:0-2203 GCA_965552745.1 uncultured bacterium | reverse complement strand
ACCAACATGGCGGGCCGGGGTACCGACATTCTTCTGGGAGGCAATCCGGTGCGGCTGGTGCCCGGTCTGCTCCAGAAGCGGGGGGTGGCGCCGGATGAGGCCACTCCAGAGCAGTATGAGGCGGCCCTTGAGGAAGCCCGCACTCTGACGGATGAGGAGCACGCCAAGGTGGTCGAGCTCGGCGGCCTGCACATCATGGGCACGGAACGCCACGAAAGCCGGCGCATCGACAACCAGCTACGTGGCCGCGCCGGACGCCAGGGCGATCCCGGTTCGTCCAGATTCTATCTTTCCCTGGAGGACGAGCTGCTGCGTATCTTCGGCAGCGAACGCATCTCGGGATTGATGAAGCGTCTGGGTATGGAAGAGGGCGTGCCCATTTTCCACCCCATGATCAATCGTTCCATTGAACGGGCTCAGACTCAGGTGGAGGCGCGCAACTTCGGGACCCGCAAGCATCTGCTCGAGTACGACGATGTCATGAACAAGCAGCGCGAAGAGATCTACCGTCTCCGCCGGGAGCAGCTCGAAGGGGGCAGCCATCGTGATTATGTTCTGAGCAAGGCGCAGGAGATCCTGGATTGGCTGCTCGACACTCATGCAAACAGCGATGTTAGCGCCTCTGAATGGACGCTTCCGGAGCTCTGGCGTGAGCTCATGCAGAGATTTGGACTGACCCTGGATGAGGCGGAACGTAACAGGTTGGCGACGCTCAACCGCGACCAGCTGCGGAACGAGTTGAACGAGGCCATCCTTGCGCGCTACGCCGACAAGGAGAAGGAATTCGGCGAGGAAGCGATGCGCCAGCATGAGCGTTACATCATGCTCAGCATCATCGACTCCCACTGGAAGGACCACCTTCTGGCCATGGATCACCTGAAGGAAGGGATCGGGCTGCGGGGTTACGGTCAGAGGGATCCTCTGGCCGAATACAAACGCGAATCCTTTGACATGTTCGTCGCCATGAAGGAGCGCCTTGAGGATGACATCGTCCGGTACCTTTTCCTCCTTTCCGCCGAGCCGACGCAGGAGGCGCGCCAACGCGAGCGTGTCAGGAATCGCCAGCTGGTCTATAGTGCACCCTCAAAGGAGGGGGGCGCGACGACCACTCGACGCACTGGCGCCCGGGTGGGCCGCAATGAGCCGTGCCCCTGCGGCAGCGGCAAGAAATATAAACGCTGCTGCGCCTTGCGCGAGGTGCGCTCCGGAGCTTGAACCATGCGCCGAATCAAGCAGTCGAGCCTCGATCGCCTGAACCTGTTGCTGAACGTGAAGGATCTGGAGGATGGTCTTGGCCTCGATCGGAAGAGCTTTGAGATCACCGATGCGGACTTGCGCTTCCCGTGCCCTCTGCATGCGCCACCGGCATCGGAGCCACGTTCCGTAAGCATTGATCGGATCACGCGTTACGGTTCCTGCCGACATGGCCGTTGCTCGTTTGGTCAGGGCGGATCGTTGTTGTGGCTTTACAGCCGTGTTCTGCGACAGGATATCGCTGACGTTGCGGAGGCGCTGGCGTCTCGAAAAAAGATGCACCTGGAGTATGAGTTCTGGATCGGTGATACGCCGGCTGCCCAGACCGACAGCTTCAAGTACATCGAGGCGATGGCCGGTGGCAAGCGCGAGATGATCCCGGTCGCAGATCTCGCAGACTTCGTGCAAAGCCATGCAAAGGACGTACGGGTGTCGCCTTTGCGAACCGAGGTCCACGAAGCCGGGCAGGTACGTCAGCGCCGCGAGAGTGGCAGCCTGCCACTGCTCGGAAACCTGTACGCGGTGTTCCGGGCGCCGACCCTGCGCGGTTCCAGGGGCGCGGCAGAGGGACTGGATCTGGCGCTGGCGGACGCGCGCTTTTTCTGCGACCAGCTGAAGGAGCGCTATCAGGTACCGGAGAGTGCTATCAGCTTGTATTTCTGCGCTGAAGGCGTCCACGTTGAGATCGACTACCGTGTGTTCGGTGCCCAGCCAGAACCCAAGCTGGCTCAGATCTACCGGCGCATGGCTTTTCACCTTACGGGCGTGGATGAGAATGCGCCCCTGCGGCCGTTGCCCGGAGGCGGAAGCGGTCATCCCGCACGCTGCCCCACTCTGGCACAGGACGCATACGTGCACGATTTTCTCTGGCAGGCGGAGGGGGCAAAGAGCGGCAGCCCAGCTCTCCACAAGGTGTGGGCCTCATTCCAAGAGATCCAGGTGAAGGATG
>CBEVTG010000466.1:0-2223 GCA_965552745.1 uncultured bacterium | reverse complement strand
CTTCCAGACGGCGAGCGCGACCATCAGGAGGAGATGTCGAGCACGGTGTTCTGCGCCGCAACAGCCCGAAGTATCTTCGCCCCTGGTCGCCGTTCTCTAAGGATGATCCCGCACTCCGTTACGCGATGGAGAAGCTCGAGCCGAGAATCCACTTCGCGCTCGTGTGCGCAGCCCAGTCCTGCCCCCCCTTGAGGGGGTACGCTCCGGAGACGTTGGACACGCAGCTGGATGAGGTCACCCGCACCTTCCTAAACCGTTCGGTGCAGCCGGCCTCGAATGGGAACGGTCTCGAGGTATCATCAATTCTGCAATGGTTCGAGGCTGACTTCGGGGGGCGAGAGAGTGTGATCGATCTTTTGCGGCGCTGGCTCGATCCCGGAACGGCACGCGAAATCCTCGAGTCTGAGAAAAACCCGCCGATTTCCTACTCCGAGTACGATTGGAGCCTGAATGATCTCCCGTAGAGCGTGCCGCCGGCCGTGCCGGTGCGTTGAAGCTGGCCGAAATCCGGCCGGGAGCACCTCCAGACGCCTGCCAGTCGCCGCTCCGGCGTTGGTCTGGATGACGGTCGTGCTCGCGGGCTGCGCACAGGAACAGCCAACCAATGGCCGGGCACGCCCGGGGTCCTCTGCGGGGACACCTGCCACGGGCGGCGATAAGACTTCCGAGCTTCCATCCCTCGAAACTCTCCCTCTTGAACAACCCGATCCGGAGCGCAGCATCCGGGCGTCTGAACAGCGGATCTCGAAAGCACGGAGCGCTATCGAGAACCAGCCGGCCTCGATCGAAGCCCGGGTCTACCTTGCACAGCAGCTTCATGACAGCGGCGAGGAGACGCAGGCCGAGACAGTCTATCGCGAGGTTCTCGACCGAGTCCCGAAACACGTGAACTCCCTCGCCGGACTCGCCCAGATCCTGCTCGACCGGGGCGAAGCGCGACAGGCCGAAGCCGCAGCCCGGCTGGGGGATGATGCGAGCGCCCTGTTGCAGGCGATTTCCAGCGCCGGGACCGTTCCCCAGCAATGAAGAAACGGGCGGGAAACAGCAAGCTGACGGTCGGGCTGGTACACTTCTTCCCCACGCTGGGAGACACGAAGGACAACCTCGAGCGCGGCCTCACCCTCATCCGAAACTGGAAACCCGGACGGCGTCCGGCGGTTCTGGTATTTCCGGAGCTGTGGACAACCGGGTACCTGGCGGAGCGATCTTATCCGCGCCTCGCCGAGCCGATTCCCGGCGCGGCCAGCCGGGCCCTGGCCTCGGCCGCCCGCGCGTGCCGCGTCTACCTGATGGCCGGATCGATCGCGGAACGCCGCAACGGACGCGTCTACAACACGGCGCTGCTTTTTGGCCCCGACGGGCGCCTGCTGCTGCGGCACGCGAAAGTGCACCTCTGGGACCGTGAGGTCGATCACTTTCACGCGGGTCAGCGCTACAGGGTGGTCCGGACACCGGCCGGCAACTTTGCCGTCATGATCTGCTACGACGGCGACTTCCCCGAAGTGCCCCGCCTGCTCACGCTGCGCGGAGCCGAGGTTCTCTTCCATCCCTCCGCCTACCCTTCCCCCCACGACGACGAGTGGCGGCTGATCTATCCCGCCACCGCTCTGCAGAACAACGTGTTCATCGTCCAGGTAAACCGGATTGGATCGGAGAAAGGTTTGAGCAGCGGCGCGCCCGTGCACTTTTTCGGCGGCTCGGCCGTACACGGCCCCAACGGCAAGAAGATCCTGCAGGCTCCCTTCTACTCTCCGAAAAGCGCACCGCGCGAGAAGATCTACACCTGCTCGATCGACCTCGCGCACGCCCGCAAACTGCGGCGACACTCCTACCTGATCGATCGCCGCCCCGGAACCTACCGCCCGGTCCTGTCCCGCCCGGTTTAGATCAGAGACCCGGGCTGGAATCTGCGGCGCCTTCGCCGGCGAGCGCCTGATCCAGAAACCGCTCGAGCTCCTCCAGATACTTCTGTGAATCCGCCCTGTACGTGTCGTTGTGATCTGCCTGCGGAAGCATGATCCGCCGGGCGCGAGCGCCGGCGGCTACTGCCAGCCGTTCTGCATGCACCGGAGGCACGATGCGATCGCGCTCGCCATGAAAGATCAGGATGGGCGCTTTGACTTCCGGCAGACGACCCTCCGTATCGAGCCTGTCCTGGAGAACCCAGGAAACGGGCAGAAATGGGTAATGATACCGGCCCAGGTCGAGCGCAGAGGTGAAGGC
>CBEVTG010000465.1:0-2228 GCA_965552745.1 uncultured bacterium | reverse complement strand
TCCAGCATCCCGGTGGGCTCGACATGGAGTCGGCCTTCGCTGCGCTCCGGGTTTTCGTCGCGAGCCGCCAGTGCGCGGGCCTCGTGGTGACGGAGCTCAACGCGGAGCGGGATCCGGACGGGTCCCACACGCAGCGCCTCGTCGATGGCCTGGTGCAAGCGCTGGGCGTGCGAACTGCGCGGAAAGGGCAGAAAGAAATGAAGAAAACAGCGCCCCAGCCACGGGCCTGACGCCGGGCGCGGAGGCGATATGGACTGGACGGTCTGGATGATGTTCGCCCTCACGGAGGGCGCCGTGAACGTGAGCCCCGGCCCCGCGGTGCTGTTCGTCGTCTCGCAGAGCTTGCGCTACGGTCCTACCTCAGATCGTGATCCTCGTTGCCACTTCACTGGTGATGGAGTTCGCCATCTTCGCCGCATACGGCACCGCTGCGGCGCGGGCGGCACGGTTCGCGACGCAACCCCGCTTCGCGACCGCCACGAGCCGGATTAGCGGTGCGCTGCTGGTTGGAGCGGCCCTGGGCCTGGCGCGGCTCGAGCTTTGAGGGGTCTTAACAGGAGTTCGGATCGAGGTTGATCCGCTCGTCTTCGTTCGAGGTGAACCCGAGTGTCCCCAGGCCGCACCTCGTGCTTCTGCCGTGGACCATATAGACGAAGACCTGTCCGGGGTTCGGGAGATCCGAATCTTCGTAAATCGTCACGACTTGTTCGTCGGCCATGCAGGCCCCGTACAGCCCTCCCGGTAAAGCGGTTGCGTCTCCGCGGATGACGGCATACGAATCAGCCCCGGCGACCGGAGCCCATGAGATCGCCAGCTGCCCGCTTCCCTGGGAATCCACCAGAAGCTCCCCCACCTCTGCAGCAGGTCGGATGTCAGGGTTGAGACGCCGGCAATCGCAGATATCTCCCACACCGTCAAGGTCCGAATCGATCTGCTCGGGGTCGCTTTCCTGGGGGCAGCTGTCGCAGAGATTTCCAACGCCGTCACCGTCCGTGTCGCTCTGGAAGAAGTTTGAAAGTTCCGGGCAGTTGTCACAGAGGGAGCCGACACCATCCATGTCGCCATCTCTCTGCGCAAAGTTGAACACGGCGGAGCAGTTATCGCATGCGTCTCCGAGGCCGTCGCGATCACCGTCCTCCTGTCCGGCATTGGCGGCAACGGGGCAATTGTCCCTGCAGTCGAGCGCTCCATCCTCATCTACATCCTCATCCGCGACCAGAAGGCAGGGTGTATGTGTGGAGATCGCCGCTCGCTCGCCCGTGGCCAGGTAGAACGGTTTGGTTATCCCGCTGACCAATCCGGAGGTGAAGTGCAGTTCCTCCGTGGACTCTCCCCGCGCGGCCATGTGCTCAAAGAATGACATCTCCGTGTCGCTGAGCAACCCGCCAATGCTCAGGATCATCGTTCCGACGCGGAAGTGCCTCTGCGCTACCTCCGTTTCCGGGTCTCGCGGCCCGACCGCGGCGATGAGGGTATCGGCGTCGACATACTCGACAGGCCCCTCGAGGCTGCCGATCTGCTGATTCTGATCCAGGAACACAAAGTGCTGGCTCACCGCCTCCGGAGGGACGAGGCCCAGGAGATACAGCTCGAGATCGTTGAATTCTCGGGCAGGCCCAACAAACTCGACGACAAAACCATCCGGGGTTTCTTCGATGATGTAGGGGAAGTCACCTCCGGCGCCCGTGGCAAGCGTGATTCCCATGATCCCATGAGCGATATCCGAGAGTGGCCAGTGGGGCTCGCCGAGACCCAATACCGGGATCTCCCCGAGGAAGTTCGCCCACCGATGCCCGATCTCGTGGATCGCCCCCTTTTCCGCGAGGTCGTAGAACTGGCTGATCGGAAAGGCGAGAACTCCCTGGAGCTGTTCGCTGCTTCCGTAGGTAGGTCCTCTATCCAGCAGGGGAATGCCGATGCCGCCGGTGGCGTTCCGGATCCACAGATAGAACCGGTTGGCAACGGGAGTCACGTTGCCGACGATGGCGAGAAAGTCGAGATCATCATCAAAATGGCTGTAGAAGGTGCGGGACACGTCGTCGAGAAAGGACGCCACACCGCCAGTCCACGGAGTGTCGAACCGGAGATTCACAAGGTGCGGCGTGAACTGGGCCCAGTCATCGATCGGCACCAGCTGAACGCGCGGCACGGATTCGTCGATGACGTTGACGACGAGATTGATGCGCCGCGAGAGAACTCCTCCTTCGTACAGCAGGAGGAATCCGGCC
>CBEVTG010000464.1:0-2232 GCA_965552745.1 uncultured bacterium | reverse complement strand
CTCCGAGCCGGCGCCCGGTATTTTCTTCAGTTATCTGGTGACCGGTGAGAGCGCCGTGGGCGAGGGCGACCTCATGACAACTAGCTTCGGGATGACACGGCCCAACAAGAATCCGTGTCCCTGAGGAGGCTCAGCTCCGTCACAGCCCCATCCGGTCGAGGAAGGTGACCTCGTCCGGATCGAGGGGAAGCTCGGGGGACAGGTTCAGATCGCGCCAGCGTTCCTGGTTCTCGAACGGATGGGAAAGATCCATCGTTCGCCTTGTCTTGACGTCGCAGACGTTCTCCCAGCTGCACCGGAACTCCTCCCGACCCCTTGTCAGCTTGCGGATGAACTCCCCCCTCACGTGAGCGCGACCGGCGGCCGGAGCGTAGGTCATGGCCTCGCGAATATCATCGTCGTCGACGACACGATGATCCAGCACCCCGGAGCGCTCCAGGGAGCTGAAGATGCCATCCTCACCAAGCTGGCTGAACCGGGTGTCGATCTCGAAGAGCTTCTGCCGCAAGTCGAAGAACCGGTCAAGATCCTCGATTCCCAGCTTCAGGTCTTTCATCACGGGAGTGAGCGGTTTGACCCGCTCGCGGAACGGGAACCGGCCGGCGAGAATTCTCTCCGCGGTAGCCGGATCACCGGAGACGAGTGCCCGGTTAATGGTTCCCCTCACCCTGTGCAGGAAAGACGTCCAGACACGGAGCTGATCCCAGGTCATCTGGTGCTGCTGGATCTCCTGCGTGTAAAGGGCATGCTTCATTACCCAGTCCAGCGTCTTTTTCAAGTCTCCGGATTTCCGCTGCAGGCTATCGAGCACCTGGCGCCACCGGACACACACCTCCCGAGTCCACGGAGGCATGAACCCGGCATTCGCGTTGGCTTCTGCCACAGCAAGATAGTGTCGCTGGATTGAGATCGCTGTTGACCGGGTTTTGTCGATTAACTGCACTTCGGCTTCACATTCCGGGTCAATGCAGAAAGTGCGATACGCCGTCAGCGGCTCCTTGAGACGGACATCATTTCCCGGTGTTTTTCCTGCATCGATCAGTGCAATCACGATCGCCGTCGTGGCGATCGTCAGCCACAGGGCTGTTTCCGACCCGAGACTGTTTCCGCAAAGAACGTGGAGGCGCCGGTAGCCATGGCCGCAGAGTGATTCCTCCTTGGTATGGAAGATACCGCGGTGCCGCATCGAGTCAGACGAGGCGATCTTGTCGATGTGGGAGGCACGGGGAGAAAGCGTGAACTCGATCCCGGCCGGGAAAGTCTCAAAACCGCCCGCGCCGCTGAAGATGACGCGAGAGGTCAGGTGCGGGATGACCTGCTCGGCAAGAGTTTCCAGCTCGGCTCTGCACAGGTAAGACTCGTGGAAGCCCCAGGTGGCTCCCGTGCCACCATAATCGACATTGGTTCTGAACAGTTGAACCTTCTCCAACCCCCGGATCGTGGATTCGAGTTCTCCGGCCAGATCGAGGAGGATCTGTTCGCCGGCTTTCACGTAGCGCACGATCTCCCACGGATCGGTGCACTCCGGCGAACACATCTCGGGGTGATAGCCCCGGTCGATATAGAAACGGGCGCCGTTTCCGAGATAGATCCCGCCGTTCTGGGCTGCACAGATGTGAGGGAAGCGAGCCTTCGCGAGTTTGATCATCTTCTCCAGGATCGGTTCTCTGCGAAGGCTCGCTCCGCTACGCCCCATCGGCGTGAAGGCATACTCGGTCTCTACACCCATGAGGCGCTGCATGATGATTATTGACCTCCTTGCTGGCGATTCGAGCGCATGAAGTTCTCGCTGTCTCCCGACAGGGCGCGGTCGATGGCCTCCCTGCCGGCGTCAAGAAGCCGGTACGCCTCGTCCTGCTGTGGAGCCCCATTGTCGGTGTTCTGCGTTGCGGGATTTTCCTCATCCCTGCGTTCACGATGTCTCGTGTCCATTTTGTCCTCCCTGGTTGAGTGGGTGAGCCTTCTGATCCTGTTCTGTTGCCGGAAGACTGCTCCGACCCGTTGAAGCCTGCGCCAGATCCCCTGGAGGAGCCGGGTCACCCGCCGTGGAGCGCCAGCCCTCATTCCAGATCTGGTGGCTCTGATCTTCCCGGTCCGTGGCGCCCAGGGTGTCGAGGATGTCCGCCAAAGGTCCATCTCCCTGGATGACGGCCGCGTTTGATCTCTCCGTGTGCTCGAGAGGACTGGCCATCTCCAGCCGGCGACACTGGCCGGCGTTGTCCCGGTCGTTCA
>CBEVTG010000463.1:0-2233 GCA_965552745.1 uncultured bacterium | reverse complement strand
CCCACGGAAACCTGGGCTCCGATCGCCGTGCAGCAGATCCTGCCGGACCTGGCGGGGCGGCTCAGTGGTATGGCCATGACAGTACCTGTGCCAGACGGATCGACGGTGGATCTGACGACCTGGATGAAGAAGAACACCTCGATTGAAGAGGTCAATGACGCGGTGCGTGCCGCCGCGGCGGGGCCTTTGAAGAACATCGTCGATTATTGCGAGGAACCAATCGTTTCCAGTGACGTCATCGGTCGTTCCCACTCGGCCATCTTTGACTCGCTGTGCACGCGGGTGGTGGGGGGAAACCTGCTCAAGACCGTCTCCTGGTACGACAACGGCTGGGGGTACTCCTCGCGTGTCGTGGATCTCTGCCTGAGGCTGGCGCAGTTCGACGGAAAGGAGTGAGGATCGCCGCCTGAGCGGGCGGCACCGGATTTAGCATGCCGACACGTATCGCCATCAACGGTTTTGGCCGCATCGGCCGCAGCGTTTTCCGCGTCGTGAGCGTGGAGCCCGAGATCGATGTCGTGGCCATCAATGACATCGCGGATCCCAGGGCGCTCGCCTACCTGCTCAAGTACGACACGGTCATGGGCCGCTTTCCCCATCCCTCCAGGGTGGAGGGAGATGTCCTGTACGCCGGTATCCATGACGTGAAGATGACCCAGATCGCCGTCCTTGATGACCTGCGCTGGGGAGATTTAGGGGTGGATGTCCTCGTGGAGGCGACAGGCCGTTATCGCCAGCGGACTCAACTCGAAAAGCACCTGGAAGCCGGTGCCAAAAAGGTCATTCTCACGGTTCCCGCCAAGGATGAGATCGACGCCACCGTGGTCCTCGGCGTCAACGACGAGACGCTTGAGCCCCAGCACCGCATTGTGTCGAACGCCTCCTGCACCACAAACTGTCTGGCACCCATCGCCAAGATCCTGCACGAAGCCTTCGGAATCGAGAAAGGGATCATGACCACGGTGCATGCTTACACGAACGATCAGCGCCTCGCGGATGTGCCGCACAGCGACTGGCGCCGGTCACGGGCGGCGGCGGAGAACATCATTCCCACGGAGACCGGAGCGGCGCGGGCGGTGGGCAAGGTCCTTCCGGAGCTGGACGGAAAGCTGGATGGAATCGCCATGAGGGTTCCCGTTCCGGACGGCTCTATTGTGGATCTGGTGACCATGATGCGCCGGCACGTTACCGTGGATGAGGTCAACGAGGTGGTGCGCAGCGCCGCCGCGTCGAGCCGCTACGAGGAGATCGTGGAGTATTGCGAAGATCCGATCGTCTCCGGTGACGTGATCGGCAACTCGCACTCGTCCATCTTCGACGCCCTGTTGACGCAGGTGCTGGGGGGGAACTTCCTGAAAACGATCACCTGGTACGACAACGAATGGGGTTACGCCTGCCGGGTGGCGCAACTCGTCTCCCGGCTGGGCGCTCTGGGCTGAGCGCCGCCGGGCCCGCCATCATTCCTGCAGGAGAAGCTCGGATACAAATAAGGGAAGGCTCGGTACCGAAGCCCTCCCAATCACTACACGCGAGGGGTTCACAAGCCTCCCGGGCGTGGGTTTTTCTTAATCAGGATTTGAAGTACGCCGCGTTCTTCTCGGTGTAGCTCTTCCACTGATCCGGGACGCTGTCACCCTCGAAGATCGCCTCGACCGGACAAACCGGCTCGCAGGCGCCACAATCGATGCAGGTGTCCGGATCGATATAGAGCATCTGCTCTTCAGCGTGCTTGGGATCGTCCTTCTTGGGGTGTATGCAGTCGACCGGGCACACCTCGACGCAAGCTGTATCTTTCACGCCGACGCACGGCTCGGTGATTACGTAGGTCATCTCAGCCCTCCAAATCGTTGAAGTTCTTCTGGGGCGAAGGCGGGTATTTTATGACGCGAAATCCGGAAACGCAAGAGGGCTAAGGGCGCGAAAACCCGGTCGTATTGAATCTAACAGACCCTGTTCCGGCGACTGCCGATCGAGTCCCGGATCGGTTTTCGCATAGCCCCGAATGTGGTATACGGCTCCCATCCGGGACATGCTGGAGACTTCATGCAATTGTTGCTTTGGGTAGCCCTTGGCGGCGTGGTGGGTGCGGCTGCCCGCACTCTGCTCGAAACCCTGGTTCTTCGTGTGTTTGTCGACAGCCGCCGCTCGGCGATTGTGCTGGCGAACCTGTTCGGGGCGACCGCCCTCGGTACGCTCATGCACGTGGGCCTCAACCTCCAGAGCCTGCCTCAGG
>CBEVTG010000462.1:0-2236 GCA_965552745.1 uncultured bacterium | reverse complement strand
GGATATCCCATTGGTCAGTTCGGAGCATGGAAAAGAGATGGCCCGCCAGTGGGGCTTCGACTGCGGAGCCGACGCTTATCTGACCAAACCGTTCGGGATCCACGAGATCGAGCATCAAGTTGGAACCTTGCTGGAGGAGAGCCGCATCCGTGTCCGGGCCAACACGGAAGCACCCCGGGAATCACGCAAGCCGGGCCAGGTCCTGTGCCGGTGGGTTCCGGATCCGAATGGGGCTCGTCTGTATCGTCAAAAGTACGGCGAAACCGCCTTCCAGGGTCTGCTACGGGATCTTCCTGCAGTGCTGGGCCGCCAGCTTTCATCGTGGGGTGTCAAGGACTGGAACCATCGCAGCGACTATGGAGCAGTGAGCCTGCTGCTGCCGGGACCAAAGGAAAAACTGCGGGGAACCATGGAAAGGCTCGCGCAGGTGGGCAACGCACATATCAGGAACAGGTGCGAATGGGAGGACCCGGAGGTGACACGCACATCGGGCGCCGCAACGGGTGGAACCTCGGCCTCCACGAACCCGTCCCTGCTACACCTGATCCCACACATGGAAGACGAAGGGAAATAGCTGCATGAGTCAAATTCTGGTCGTCGATGACGACGCGGGCATCCGCACAACGCTCACCGAAGCCCTGGGCCGGGGCGGCCACCGGGTCCGCGCCGCGGCGAGCGGGGTCGAGACCCTGAGCCTCATTGAGCAGGAGCCCGCGGAGGTCGTGATCCTCGACATGGTGCTTCCCGGCATTGACGGATTGCAACTTCTGCAGGACCTGCACCGCCAGAACCTGGGCCTGCCGGTCATCATGATCACAGGCCACGCGTCCGTGGGCAGTGCCATCTCGGCAATGAAGATGGGAGCGTTCGATTACCTCGTGAAACCGTTCCGGCTCGAGGAGGTCGAGCTCGTGGTGGGCAAGGCTCTCGAACAATCACGTTTGCGTCACGAAAACCACCTTCTGCGCCAGAGACTCGTCGAGCGCGGTCCCGGAGGCGTGCTCATCGGTGCAAGCTCCGCCATGCGGCGCATGCTGGAGTTGGTGGAACGGATCGCCCCCACACGCAGCACGGTGCTCGTGACCGGAGCCAGTGGCACCGGCAAAGAGCTCGTGGCCCGCGCCATCCACGCCCAGAGTGAACGCAGCAGCGGCCCGTTCGTGGCCGTGAACTGCGGCGCGCTGCCGGAATCGCTTCTCGAGGACGAACTCTTTGGTCATGTGCGGGGAGCTTTTACGGATGCGGTGAGCAATCGCCCGGGCTGCTTCGAGCAGGCGAACGGGGGCACGTTGTTCCTGGATGAGATCGCCACCATGAGTCCGGGGCTGCAGGTGAAACTGCTTCGTGTACTGCAGGAACGCGAGCTCGTACCCCTTGGCTCTACCCGTAAAGTCCGCCTCGACGTTCGCATCGTCGCCGCCACCAGCACCGATATCCGTGACAGCGTTGCCCGGCGTGAGTTCCGGGAGGATCTCTACTACCGGCTGAACGTGATCAACCTCGGGCTGCCTGCTTTACGGGACCGTGGCGAGGACATACCACTCCTCGTGCGCCATTTCATCGACAAATACCGGGCGGAGTTCGGCAGCGGGTCGGTGAAGTTCAGCCGCGAGGCACTGCGTCGGCTGTGCACCTATCCCTGGCCGGGAAACGTGCGCGAGCTCGAGAACGTGGTCGAGCGCTGCGTCGCTCTGGCGCCCCAGGACGGGGAGCTGGGCATCGAGCTGCTTCCGGAGGAGATTGCCAGCAGTCCGGAAACGCCTCCCGAGGCAGTTGAAGGCGCTGACGGTCAGGTGGACCTCGAGAAGCTGGTCCGGAAGTACGAGCAGCGCATCATCTGCCGGGCCCTCGAGGACAACGGGTGGGTCAAGACCCGGGCCGCCAATCGACTCAACATCAAGCGCACGACCCTCATCGAGAAGATGAAAAGGCTCGGCATCCCCCTGCGTGGTGTTGTAAATAAATAAGTTACTGGCTAGAAGTACACTGCTTAAAGAACTGACTGAGACTCAACCGGCTTAGGGGTGTTCGATAGATGTTCGGATCGAGCGCCTTTCCCTCCGTCGAGCCGCATATGGACCAGGCCCTCCTTGCGGTAAGAAGGGGAGAGGTGTGCGTACCTCATGGTCATCTTGATATCTCTGTGACCCAGGTAATCCTTCAGCCGGTAAATGTCCCCACCGGCCATTACGTACCACGATGCAAATGTGTGCCGCAGCGTGTGGAAGGTCACATC
>CBEVTG010000461.1:0-2239 GCA_965552745.1 uncultured bacterium | reverse complement strand
TGCGGAAACGGAGTAGACCCGTCCTGGAAGCTCACGGGCAGAAAACTCTCTTGGGCACAGTCGTTAACTTTTACCAGAGGTGCGGAATTCTGTCAAGAGGTTTAAAGCGGGCAGGTTACAATCGTGCCATGATGCTATCCAGGGAACCGTACCGGGCCCTGCGCCCTCCCTCCGGAGTGCGGGCCATGTTCGACCGCATCGCCCCCCGCTACGACCTGCTCAACCACCTGCTGAGCTTCGGAATTGACATCGCCTGGCGCCGCCGCTCCGTCCGTGTACTGGCCCCTCGCGCTGGCGAGCAGGTGCTCGACCTGTGCTGTGGGACGGCCGACCTGTGCCTGGCACTGGCCCGGGGAGGGGCCCGGGTCACAGGAGCCGACTTCTCCCGGCGCATGCTGGCTCTCGGCCGCCGCAAGACCCGCCGCCGCCGCTCCAACGTATCTCTCTGCGGCGCTGACGTCCTGGCGCTGCCGTTTCGCCCGGCATCTTTTGACGCCGCCAGCGTCGCCTTCGGCGTGCGCAACCTGGCGGATCCGCTTGCCGGCCTGCGCGAAGTGCGCCGGATCCTGCGGCCCGGCGGGCGCCTTCTGGTGCTCGAGTTCACACCGCCCCGGCGACCCCTCGTCCAGCACGCCTACCGGCTCTACCTGCGCACGGCGCTGCCGGCCCTGGGCCTGCTGGTGGCAGGAGACGCCGACGCCTACCGATACCTGGCAGAGTCGATCTCGGCCTTTTACGAGCCCGGCGCGTTCGCGCGGCTGCTCGGCGAAGCGGGATTCGAGCCCGCAGCTCCGATCGAGCTCAGCGGCGGGATCGCGGCGATTTACCACGCCCGCGCTGTCGGCGCGCCTGCGGCTTCCGCTTCGAGCTCACCCGCCGCCTGACCGTGCTCCCACGCCTGGTGGCTGCCCTGCCTCGACCCCGGGCCCTGCCGCGGGCAGCCGCCGTATGGAGCAGGACCATCAGCGCTTTCTGAGCGTGCAGGCGGTTCTCGGCCTGATCGAAGATGACTGACCGATCGGAGTCGGCCACCTCGTCGGTGACCTCCTCACCGCGATGCGCCGGAAGACAGTGCATGAACAGGGCTTCCGGGCCGGCGGCATCCATGACCCGGGAGTTCACCTGGTACGGCCTGAAAGTTGCTCTGCGGGATTCCGCCTCCGATTCCTTCCCCATGCTGGCCCACACATCCGTGTAGACCGCATCGGCCCCCCGGACCCCCTCCATCACGTCGAGCCCGGTTTCGATGCGGGCCCCGGTGGCTTTCGCCGCCTCCCGGGCCTGATCCACAATCCGGGGGTCCGCTTCGTAGCCCGGCGGGGTAATCGCCCGCACATGAACCCCGAGCCGGGCCCCGCCGAACATGAGCGAATAGGTCACATTGTTGCCGTCACCGACGTAGACCAGCTGCAGGCCGCGCAGCGACCCGCGATGCTCCCTCAGGGTCAGGAAATCGGCCAGCGCCTGGCAGGGATGAAGCTCATCGCTGAGGGCATTGATGACCGGCACCCCCGCATGCTCCGCCAGGTCGATCACTTTCTGGTGCTCGAAGACACGCGCGGCGATCAGATCGACCCAGCGCTCCAGGTTGCGGGCCACGTCAGGCACGCTCTCGCGCACGCCCAGGGAGATGTCACCGGGACCAAAATAAAGCGACGCTCCCCCGAGCTGGGTCATGGCGATCTCGAACGTGGCGCGCGTGCGCAGGGAGGGTTTTTCGAACAGCAAGGCCAGCGACAGTCCCGACAGGGAGCGACGGTACCGGCCCGGGGAACGCTTCATGGCGGCCGCCAGACTGAGAATCTCCTCCAGCTCGGCGGCGCTCAGGTCGATCAGGGAAATGAGATTCGTGGCTTTCATGCGCTGCGCTTCCGGCGCTCCCGTTCCGGAGCCGGCCCGAACCGCGTCCCGCCCCGGCCCTGCAGGGCGCACGGCAACCCCCGCACCGAGGTTATGAGCGCCTCACCGCGGACGCGTTCCATATACTGCAGGCAGGCCTTCACTTTCGGCCCCATGCTGCCCGGCGGAAACTGCCCCGCCCGGAGATAGCGGCGTGCGTCCCGGAGCCCCATGCTGGAGACAGGGCGCTGTTCCGGTTTGCCGTAATCAAGGTACACCTGGTCCACATCGGTCAGGAAGATCAGCTTCTCGGCATCGAGCTCGGCCGCCAGGAGCCCGGCTGTGAGATCTTTGTCGATGACCGCTTCCACGCCACTCCACTCGCCGCGCCCCGATCGTG
>CBEVTG010000460.1:0-2249 GCA_965552745.1 uncultured bacterium | reverse complement strand
GTGGGAGCAGGAAGCCAGATGCTCCAGGGCCGAATCGCTGATCTCAGGTACGGTGGCCAGCCTCTCGAGCACATCCGTCTCCAATTTTCCACACCGCGCGAAATAATCGAGCACCGGCTGGGCCAGGGGTTCGTCCGCCTCCAGGGCCGAGCCGAAGTCGGCGAGCGCCTCGCCGGCGAGGCGCTCCTCGGCTGCTTTCTGAACGCTGGCATCGGCGTCTTCCCGCAGCTTCACGCACAGCAGAAGTCGCTCAGGGCGGGTGACGGGAAGGGCCCCGCGCGCCGCCGCCAGGCGGGCAGGTGTCGGAGCCTGGCCCGAGAGGACGGTCGCCGCCAGCGCTGACACGTCGGTCAGGGGAGGCGCAGCGGGACTCACGGATTCACCTCGAATCCATTCAGATGATCCGGAGGCCATTCCTCGCGCCTGATGACATAGGGCAGGACGCGGTCTCCAGGACCGCCCGGCAGATCGACAGTGGCGCCGTTGATCTCGACCTTCACGGAGCCGGCGTCGGTCGTGCTCAGGCTCACCTCTTCGAAACAGGTGAATTGGCGGAAGGTACCGGCCTCCAGGGTACGGTTGATCACTTCCTGGTCATCGCAGAGCACCCTGACCCAGGTGCGATCCTGAAAGGTGAGGCTCACCTCGAGGCGATCCGGCGGTGCCGGACGCTCCGGAGGGGGAGCCGGTAGCGACTGTTCCTGGACCGGGGCAGGCGCCACCCTCTGGATGGTTGTCTCTGATTGAACGGAGGCGGGTTCCGGCGCGGCACCACGCGCTTCCCGTGGCGGTTCCTTGGGCCGGCTGGCGGCGGCTTCCTCTCCCATATGTCTCACCCCGGTCCACAGGAGGAAGGCCAGCCCGAAGAATGCGAGCAGGCTGGCTGCGGCCGTGATGGAGCGCACGCCCCGGCCGGTTCCGCGCAGTGAGGAAGGGCGCTCGACCGGCGGGTCGAGCAGGACCGGCGGCTCGGGCTCTGAGCGCCGGTGCTGCTGTTTCACCTCCATGAGGAAGGCATTGACCATGGCCTCCTCATTGAGTCCGATGTGCCGTGCGTACGACTTGATGAAGCCGCGCGTGAAAAATCCCCCGGGCAGGGCATCAAATTCGTTGTTCTCGAGCGCCTCCAGGAAGCGCAAGTTGATCTTCGTGGCCTCGGCCACCTCGCGCAGAGTGATCTGGCGCAGCTCGCGCTCGCGGCGCAGCTCCTCGCCGAAGGAGCGCTGCAGCTTCTCGCCGGGCGGTTGTTCTTTCCCGGTCATGACTTCAAGCGCCTCTTGGAGCGGCTCAGCTGGCGTTCATGCAGGATGCGCAGGGCGGCTTGACGCAGCGCCTGCGTCAGATCCGCGCGCATCGTGAGATCCTTGAGATCCTCTTCACTCAATCCCTGCAGCAGGCTCACGGCCAGCACGAGTGGTGTACGTGGATTTCGCGCCAGGGCCATGCGCACCGTGGGACGCGTGCGCCAGCGAGGTGCCTGGCCAATCGTGGCCAGCACCTTGGGCGAATGGCTGCGATTGCAGAGCAGCAGCAGATCCTCCTCCACCACGCGTGAGTTGTTGAGAAGGGCTGAGACAACCATCTCGTTCGATTCGGTGCGCAGGGCGTTGATGACGCCGCGTCCCGCAATCCGTGCCAGGGTGATGCGCTCACCGAGAGCCAGATCCTGCAGGCGATCCCGGAGAAGGTTTTCAGCCGCCCGGCGCAATTGTGGCCGCAGGCGATAGTTGTCAGCTACTTTTACATGGTCGCGCCAGAAGAGGTAATTGATGAGATGCAGACTGCTCGCGGCCGGAGTCGATGGGTGATTGACCAGTCCTGCCTTTACCGCGTAGGAGCGAGTCCAGGAAGTTTCAATACCGATGCGCTGCAGCAGATGGGCTGGAGTGCCGGGGTTGCGCAGAATCTCGAGGAGATGTTCCTCGGAGAGAGCAGGGTTGTCGAGAGCACCCTCGAGGTAGACTGGTGGAGCGCTCTGCAGGTTGAGCGCCAGCTCCTCGGCGGAAGCTTCGCGTGCTTGATCTAAAGTAAGATCTTCGGTAGCGATCATGACCGCACATTCTCCGGGAGGGAGGCTGCTCAGATGGAGCCGGCGATAGGAGTTGAACCTACGGCCTGCTGATTACGAATCAGCTGCTCTACCACTGAGCTACGCCGGCCCCCAGGCGCCGCCCTCAGGCGCACCTTCTCCTTCTCTCCTCCCGGTGTCAGGCGACCTCTCTTTCGCCTGTCCGGGCGACCCGGACCCC
>CBEVTG010000459.1:0-2249 GCA_965552745.1 uncultured bacterium | reverse complement strand
ATCATTGCTGATGCTGCCCGCTCACTGGATCTCACAACCAGGATGATGCCGAGTGGGGCGGGCCATGATGCTCAGGACATGGCGCGAATCGCTCCAACCGGGATGATTTTCGTTCCCAGCGTGGATGGAATCAGCCACTCACCCGATGAGTTCACCCGCCCCGAGGATATGGCGAACGGTGCGAACGTGCTGCTTCAGACGATCCTGAAGATCGATCGGGAAGAACTCTGAAGGAGTGCTTTATTCCTTGGAAGTCTTGCCTTTCCGGGGGATCTCGAACCTCACATTCACAGCTTCGGATAGCCCCTGCGCCATGATCGAGAGGGTCAGGACGCCATCAAGGCCTTCCGCCGGGTGCGGAAAATAGATGGTATCGGTCCACCAGGTTTTCTTAGGAAGCGTCAGCTTTCCCATGCCCCCCTCGATGCCACCCTGGAGCGGAAAGAAGACGGCATATTTCCTGTCCATGCGCGCAAACGTCTTACCGGGGTCGAGAGGCCTCTGCTTGAGCATCTCCATATCCGAGGCGCGACGGCGATAAGTCTTGCTGAAGTCCTCATAAGTTGGGGGGTAGTAAATATGAGAGCCTTCATCCCTGAGCGTCACGCTCTCCCGGAAGAAGGTGAGGGGCTCACGGTCTCGCACGCCAACAGCCAGAACGAGCGGGAAAAATTCATCCTTCTCGTGCTTCAGCGCGAGTTCGCTGTAGACCAGCACGGTCACGTTATCCGCAGTCTCCGTATACGTGGCGTAGTTGACCTTCTTGCTCAGAGGTGCCGGCTCGTCGGCGGCCCAGCTCAGGCCTGTGATGACCGCCAGAATGGCAGCGCTCCAAAATGTCTTCATCATAGTTCCTCCTTGGGTGTCCACATATACCACCTTCGGGCGACGGTTTGAAATAGCAGAATGGTTGAATTCTACCATCCATTCCTCCAGAACGGAGCCCGTTCTACCTCCTCAGCCGATCAAGGGGTGTAGTAAGCTATACGTAAGATCCCCATGCCGAGAGTGTTGAGACTGATTGTCAATGGAGAATCGTTCCCGGTCGATACGGACCCGGAATCGAGCCTGCTGAACGTGCTCCGCGAGCAGGCGGACCTGACCGGAGCCAAGTACGGCTGTGGAGAGGGACAGTGTGGTGCGTGCACCGTGCTCATCGACGGCTCTCCCGTGCGGGCGTGTGTCACCCCGGTCCAGGCTGCCGTCGGAAAGCAGATCACGACGATCGAGGGGCTTGCTGAGGGGCAACAGCTCCACCCGGTACAGGAGGCCTTTCTCGAGATGGGTGCGCTGCAGTGCGGTTACTGCACGCCCGGCATGATTCTCTCTGCTGTTGGTTTCCTCAATAAGAATTCCAGCCCCTCCCGGAACGAGATCCTTCGAGCCATGGAGGGAAACATCTGCCGTTGCGGCGCCTATCCAAGGATTCTGACCGCGATCGAAAAGGCCGGAAGGAAGCGGAAGGAGGGGGGCCAATGAGCAAACAGCGGCCCCTATGTGAGATGCCGATCGAGCCTGAGCGGTATGAGATTTCCGAGCCGCCGGCATACCGATTCGACTTCGATCGACGCGAGTTCCTTCAGCTGGTCGGAGGGGGTGTCGCTGTTCTGGTAACGATTTCCCCGGCTTTGGGGAAGGAGGCCACGCGTGCCCGGCGCTGGAGCTCCAGCGGCCCGCTGCCGGAGGAGGTCGGCGCCTGGCTGCACATCGATGAGAACGGCCTCGTGACCGTCTATACGGGCAAGGTCGAGGTCGGCCAGGACATTCGCACCTCGCTGACCCAGGCGGTGGCCGATGAGCTCGGCACGACGCTCGATTCCATTCAACTGGTCATGGGTGACACCGACTTGACTCCCTACGACAGGGGGACCTTCGGGAGCCGCACGACGCCGGTCATGGCTGCACACCTGCGCAGGGCCTCGGCGGCAGCCAGAGCAGCCCTGATCGAGCTGGCGGCGAAACGATGGGAAGTGGATCCCCGCACGCTCGTCGTAGCGGACGGAAGGGTCTACCACTCTGGGAAGAAAACGTCCGCGCTGTTCGGTGATCTCACCCGGGGCAAGAAGCTACTCCGGACGATTTCTGATGACGATCCAGTCGTACCGGTTCAGTCCTGGGAGATCGCCGGACAATCAACTCCGAAAGTCCGAGGGCTGCAGTTCGTGACCGGGGAGCATCGCTTTACCTCGGACATGAGGCTGCCCGGCATGCTGTACGGAAAAGTGCTTCGGCCGTCTTCGCTTGGTGCC
>CBEVTG010000458.1:0-2284 GCA_965552745.1 uncultured bacterium | reverse complement strand
AGCAGAATTCGCAGGGTCTCGGCCACGGGCAGGGGGCTGAGGGAAATGATCTCCCCGATCGTCATGTTCCCGTCCACCCGCGACATCAGGTAGCCTTCCTGCGGACCCAGTGAAATCGGCTGCGAGCGCATGTGCTCGTTGGTGCTCGGCCGCAGGACGATTTTTTCGTCGTTCATCAGGCGCGCTGCCTCGCCCGCATCGATGCGGCGTACAGCCTCCATGATCATGCCCGCGACAGAGAGGCCTGCCTTTATCTCCTGACCCAGCGGAACATCGACCTCCTCGAAACTGTATTCACCTTCCTTGGCCGCGAACGCGTTGAAGATGATGTGCAGGACGTGGTCGCGTGCAAAACGGGTGAGGTCTTCGGCGGTGAGCATCTGCATGCGGATCAAGATCTGGCCCAGTCGCTCACCCCGGCCCACATGTTTCGTCGCTTTCTCGAGGTCGGCGGCTGTCAGGCGGCTGTTCTCGAGCAGGTATTCACCCAGCCGCTCCTGGGTAAGGTTTGTGGTGGCAAACTTGATGATGCCTTTCTGGAACAGGAGCTTGCGCACCTTCTCGCCATGGGATACCTGGAGGACGCCCGACTTCTGCCCGCAGCACAGAGCTCTCACGACGGCGATCAGCGTCCCCGGACCGATAGAACCGTTCATCTAGCGTCCGCCCTCCGGATGCTTGCGATCCAACCAGCGGGCCCATTCGCTTCCCAGGCCGGCGACGTCGAAACGGTAGGTGTCTCGCAGGGCGGCGTTGACGCTCAGGCCGTCGCGCAGATGCTCGAGCAGATCCAGTAACTCGTGTGTTCCGTAATAATCGATCAGATATTCCACCTGGGACAGGGCGTTCGGATAGGTGAATGGCACGGGGGCGTCCAGGCCGCGCCGGCGTGCCTCCCGGGCCAGTGAGATCTCGCGGGAGCCGCTGGAGCGCGGCTCCAGCCACTGGGCGATGCCTTCGTGCAGCCAGCGTGGTGTCCGGCCACGGGTCTTGAAATGCAGAAAGGCGTGCACCAGCTCGTGCCGGACGGTGGCGCGCGCCGCCCGGTTCAGGTAAGTGAGCCCTCCCATGGGAAGGCGAACCTTGCCGTCAAAGAGCCCCTTCACGTTTGAGGAAGCGTCCGTGATGGCGCGGAATTCCTGCCGCGTGTAAAGGATCACCGTGACGGTCGCATCCGGAATGTGATCGAGCGTGCGAACAAACTCATCGTACCCTTCCTCGAGGGTGTCCACGATCGCTTCTTCAAGATTCGGATCCAGACGATCGCCGTCATACTGCAGAGTGAAGTGGGGCGCTTCCGAAGTGCGGTACGACTCCGTGTGGTTGAGCTCACGCTCGACCTGCTCGAGGCGCTCCTGAAGCGCCGGGTCGGGGCGAAGAGCCAGAGCCTGTCTCCAGGCGGGCACTGTCTCGTCCAGCCGGTTGAGGCGGTACAGCACTTCACCCTCGAGGGTCAGGAGGTCGGCGCTGTCAGGGTGCTGAGCCACTCCTGAGAAGGCTTCGGACAGCGCGTCCCGTAGCTGCTCGGTCTGCAGGAGGCTGACGATGAGTCCCACACGCGCGGTTTCGTGCGCCTCGTCGTACACCAGCGCCGATCGGAAGTGGCTGGCTGCCTCGCCGGGCTGATGGGCCCGAAGCGCCACATCCCCCAGGTAGGTGTCGATCTTGGCGATCTCGTGTGCCAGAGCCTCGCGGGCCACGGGATCGCGCCGGTGCATTTCCAGAAGGTCGGCCCTGCGCTCCTTCAGTTTCTCGATGTCTAGCTCGCGGGCGAGCGTGGGCGCCAGGGGAAAAAGACCGAACAGGAAGATCAGTGGGAGGTAGTACGGCCGGAATTCAGCGGCGGGGAACACGTACGACGGCCGGGCGGTTGCCGTCCTCACGGAAGGCCGCTGGAATCTTGTCGAGGCCCCGGCGTGCTTCCGCTGCGGATGCGTGCAGACCGTCAAATAGTCGGTAGCAAGTCTGGCCACGGTAGGTGGTTGTAACAAAGTATAAAATCCTGTCCGGTGCGCGCGCGAAAGCCTTTTCGACCGTTGAGCCCTGGCACGCCAGCAAAAGTTGAATGGCGTGAGTGCCTGCCTTCTGCACCGAGAGGGCACGTTGGAACGATTCAGCTGCCTCCAGGATGCGTCCCTTGTGCACTAAGTTCTGCGCCGTCCTGAAGTTACCGTCCTTGGATAACATAGTGAGCGGGGCTGTGTTTTCAAGGGAAGGGGCCTCCTCACGGGGTGTCCTGGGGAGCGGATTTACTGGTTTCTCGGAGGGGGGCAATTGTTCTGGC
>CBEVTG010000457.1:0-2287 GCA_965552745.1 uncultured bacterium | reverse complement strand
AGGAGCACCATGCCGGCCAGGAATCTGAGCGACCGGCTGCGGAGCAGCCTGGGTGTCCGGGTATGCGTTGAATCAATTCTGGTCATGCCGTGGGTGTCAAAAATGTTACGGTGCCGGAGGGTTGGCGTCAATGCCCAATCCTTGAGTTGACTTGGGCAGAGCGCTGGCTATGTTCGTACGTGGGGGTAGCTGTCCCATGGATGTATCAAAAATAATTGTAGTCGATAACAACCGTTTCTACACACGCCTCATGGGCGATCACCTGCGTGGCAAGGGGTTTCACGTCAGGGAGGCCTCCAGCGGTGAGCAGGCACTTCGCGAAGTGGAGGAGGATCGTCCGGATCTGATCATCCTGGATCTGATCATGCCGGCCATCGATGGCATGCAGGTCTGTAGTTACCTGCAAAGCCACGAAAATCTGCGCTCCATCGCCATCGTCATCCTCTCCGGAATCCTTCTCGAGGAGATCGGAAACCTGCGCAGGCTCGGGGCGCGTGCCTTCGTGGCCAAGATGCAGGCTGAGAAGATCGTCAAGGGGATCGACGAGAGCATCGAGTGGATCCGGCGCGACGAGCCGGAGCTTTACCTGGCTGGATTTCGCGACATGCACCGCCGCGAGGTCGTCAAGGAGCTGCTCGAGGAGCTCAGCGATCGTAATTCGATCCTGGAGTCGCTCTCCGAGGGAGCGGTGGAGATCAACGCTGATGATCTTGTAGTCTACTGCAACGAGGCTTTCGCAAGGGTTCTGGGCCACCATAGCTGGGAGCTTCTGAACCGTCCGATCACCGAGTGCTTTCCCGAATCGAAGGATGCGATTGCCAGGTTGCTCCTGGAGCTCCGGGCGGACGTCAGCGCCAAACGATCAATAGATCTGCGGGAGGGGGGACGCATTCTCGAGATTCGGGCTAGCAGCTTGAGGCACCCGGACCATGGGGGTGGGCTGGTGTTCCTCGTCGAGGACCGTACGGACCGGTGCGAAGCCGAGAACGAGCGCCAGCGCCTCCAGATGCAGCTCGTCCAGAACGAGAAGCTCTCTTCGCTGGGGCGGTTGGTAGCCGGAGTGGCTCACGAACTCAACAATCCCCTCACCGGTGTGATCGGCTATTCACAGCTCTTGCTGGGGCGCAGCCCGGAAACGAAGCTCAAGCGTCAGCTGGAGCGCATTTACACCCAGGCCTGCCGATGCCAGAAAATCATCCAGAACCTGATCGTCTTCGGTCGCAAACACAAACCGGTCAAGCGTTACCTGGGTCTGAACGGCATTCTCACCAAAGTTCTCAACGTCATGTCGTTTCAGCTCAATCTGGACGGCATCAAGGTTGTCACCGAGATGGACCCGAAGTTGCCGCTCACCATGGTGGATTACGATCAGATGCGGCAGGTGTTCATGAACATCATCAACAATGCACACCACGCCATGCTGGAGAGCTCAGATAAGACCCTCACGGTCCGCACCGCGAGCCGGGATGGGCGCATCCACGTTGCTTTCGAGGATACGGGGAAAGGAATTTCATCCGACATCATCGACAAGGTAATGGAGCCGTTCTTCACGAGGCGTGAGGTCGGCAAAGGCATGGGACTCGGCTTGAGCATTTCCTACAGTGTGGTGAGCGACCATGACGGTGAGTTGCGCATCGAGAACGGCCGCGACGGTGGAGCGGTCGTCACCCTCAGCCTGCCCATTGTCGCAGCGGAATCCTCGGCAGAGGGCAAGACCGGATCCGGGAGCCGCCGCGAGATGCCGCGCGTCCTGGTGGTGGATGATGAGCCGGTCATCCTGGACCTCATGGTCGATCTTCTAACCGAGAGCAGCTTTCGAGTTGATACGGCAGGAAACGGCCGGGAGGCGCTGGCCAAGCTCCGCAACGGCAAGTACGATGCCCTGCTGCTCGACCTCAAGATGCCCGAGATGGACGGGCGCGCCCTTTACGACAAGGTGCGCCGTGACTTTCCAGACCTCGGCGGGCGCGTGGTGTTCGCCACGGGCGACACCGTGGATGAGGAGACCCGTCAGTTCCTCGACACCACCGATCGACCCGTTCTCTCGAAGCCGTTCGAGATCGAAAAAGTCCTCGACACGCTCGCAGCGGTGGTGCAGTCCGAAGTCAAGCCGGAGCTCGAGCCGGTTTCCTGACAAAATATTGACATGTTTCGCACATATCGTGACACAGAGTGTCACAGGTGTGCATCCTGTACTTTCGATAACCTTCTGAAAACAATTGGATTATAAAAAGTAGCAAACTGGCACACGCCTTGCTCTAGATAAAGGACAGGTACGTCTTCTCAT
>CBEVTG010000456.1:0-2289 GCA_965552745.1 uncultured bacterium | reverse complement strand
GATCCAGGGCTGCGCTCAAGGGTGGGCCTTGCGGCTCTTTTCCAGGTAGTCGTTGGTGGCTGCTCGAATGGCGTCTTCGGCGAGCACTGAACAATGGATCTTCACAGGCGGAAGGCTGAGCTCACGCACGATATCGGAGTTACGAATCTGCAGGGCCTCATCAACGGTCTTGCCTTTGATCCAGTTTGTGGCCAAACTGCTGCTGGCTATAGCGCTGCCACAGCCGAACGTCTTGAAGCACGCATCCTCGATCACGCCGCTGGCGCTGACACGGATCTGGAGCCGCATGACATCGCCGCACTCCGGCGCCCCGACGAGCCCCGTTCCAACTCGTGGATCGTTCTTGTCGAGGCTTCCGACGTTTCGAGGATTGTTGTAGTGGTCGAGTACCTGTTCGCTGTAAGCCAAAACCTCTCCACCAGCGCGGTGCGCGGCAAGAATACCCGGCGCCCGCCCCTGACGTTCAGTTGGACTTCCAGGAGATCTTCTTTAAATCTACCCCCTGTTTAGCCATCTCGTACAGGGGCGAGAGCTCCCGCAGACGCAATACGATCTCGGCGACCCGCCCGGCGGCGTAGTCAACCTCCTCAGCGGTGGTGCCGCGGCCGAGACCGAAGCGGATCGATGTATGGACCAGGTCATCCCCCACTCCGAGAGCCTTGAGGACGTACGACGGCTCGAGGCTCGCAGACGAGCAGGCCGAACCCGAGGAGACGGCGATATCAGTGATACCCATCATCAGGGCTTCCCCCTCCACATAGGCAAAAGACAGATTCAGGTTGTTGGGCAGCCGCTCCGTGGGATGGCCGTTCAGATGGACCTCGCCGAGACGATCGCAGATCCCATCATGCAGTCTCCGGACCAGGCCGAGAAGGCGCCTGGCATCGGTGTCACGCTCCGCCGCTGCGATCTCGCACGCTTCCCCGAAACCGACGATGCCCGGTACAGGTAAGGTCCCCGACCGCATTCCCCGCTCATGACCGCCGCCGAACATCTGCGGAGCCAGTCTGACGCGGGGATTCTTCCGCCTCACGTAGAGTGCCCCGATTCCCTTAGGACCATACGCCTTGTGCGCCGACAGCGACAGGAGGTCGACTCCCATCGCCTCCACATCGATCGGTAGTGCGGCCAGCGCCTGGGCCGCATCGGTGTGAAACAGAGCTCCCTGCTCGCGCGCGGTGCGGGCCAGTTCGGCGATCGGTTGCAGCGTGCCCACCTCGTTGTTTGCGAACATGATCGACACCAGAAGCGTGCGCCGATCCAGAGCTTTGCGCAGATCGTCAGGATCCACCCGGCCGTGCTGGTCAACCGGCAGGAATGTGAGCCGATATCCGAGTTGCTGCAACCTCCTGGCGGTGTCGAGCACGGCTTTGTGCTCGGTGACCTGGGTGATGATGTGATCGCCCTTCTCCCGGTACATTTCCGCAGCGCCCAGCAGTGCCAGATTGTTCGCCTCGGTGGCGCCGCTCGTGAAGATGATCTCCTTGGGTGTGGCCCCGATCAGACTGGCAACCTGGCCCCGGGCCCGTTCCACGGCCTCCTCGGCCCGCCAGCCCAGACTGTGGCTGCGGCTGGAGGCATTGCCGAAGTCTTCGGTGAAGTAGGGCAGCATGCGCTCCAGAACCCGGCGGTCAACGGGCGTGGTTGCGTGGTGATCGAGGTAGATCGGCAGCTTCATCAAGCTTCTCCGGACTCATCCAACGGCCGCATGTTCCACATTCTACACCGTTTTGCAGGAATCCCCGGCCGCAGGCACGCCCCGTTCTCCGGATGACAGCGCGGGGAACCGGCCTCACGGGTGTCCGGGATCCGGCACCGCCGGAGCCGGGACACAGTTCGCGGGAGGATCAGGACTCCAGACGATAGTTCGGAGCTTCCTTGGTGATGATGACGTCGTGCACGTGCCCTTCGCGGAGGGCCGCGGAGGTGATGCGCAGGAAGCGGGCTTTCTCCTTGAGCTCCTGAATCGTGCGACAGCCACAGTAACCCATCCCGGATCTGAGCCCGCCAACGAGCTGCGTGGCCAACACAGAAAGGTCTCCCTTGTAGGGTACTCGTCCTTCAATCCCCTCCGGAACGAGCTCGCTGTCCCGCTCCAGATCCTGCTGCCCGTAGCGGTCCCGACTGCCCTCGGCCATGGCTCCCATCGAACCCATGCCGCGGTACGTCTTGAACGTGCGTCCCTGGTAGAGCACCAGCTCTCCCGGCGCCTCTTCCGTCCCCGCGAACAGGTTCCCGATCATGACCGAGCTGGCACCGGCGGCCAGCGCCTTGGTACTGTCGCCGGAG
>CBEVTG010000455.1:0-2294 GCA_965552745.1 uncultured bacterium | reverse complement strand
TGAAGGGCTGCTCATCGACGTGGCCGACTACAGCCACGTGCACCAGGGTCCATCGGTGGTGCTCGTAGGTCACGAGGTGGATTATTCGATTGATTCCTCTGAAGGGCGGGCCGGGCTGCAGGTGATCCGTAAGCGGCCGGTGGAGGGGACGCTGGAGCAGGACTTGCTCTGTGGCCTGAGAAGGGTTCTTGCCGCCGCCCTCAACCTGCAGAAGAAATCGAGCCCCCACCCTCCGGTCCGCTTTCGGACCGATGAGCTCCGGGTGCAGGTGATCGACCGGTTGCGCTACCCCCACGAGCTCGCGCAGGTCGATGCCGTTCGCCGTTCGGTCGAATCGGTCATCGATCCGGTCTTCCGGGTGAGCGGTCTCAGGGTGGAGGCGGAGGCCATCGACCGGCGTGAGCCTGTCACGGTCCGAATCATGGCTCCGGACGCGCCCGATCTCGACACACTCCTGTCCCGCCTGGCGACATCCGCCTGAGGGCGAGCCGGCACGGATGTCTGAAACTAACGATGGAGGCGGGAAGCGTCCGGCTGTAGCCGGGGAAAGATCCGATCCTGAGGCCGTCGATCTCCGTTCAATTTTCGGTACCGGAGAACAGTACCCTTTCCGTTACCGTTACCGTTACCGTTGCGGTGGTGCGGAAGCAGCGTCTTGATCAACGCGGGGACGCCGAGATCCTCCAGAATGTCACGGTCGCGACGGGGGTGGAACTGCCGGAGGCAGCCGATGGCAAAATCGAGCTCGCGGGCCCTCAGCGCGGTGTTATCGAACGTGCGAAAGTGGACGTCCCTGACACGGCCGTCAGGGCGCCGGAGACGCGGTCGGAGGTCTGACACGAGCCACACGTAGCCGGTTCCGTCTGCGTGAGCCATCCGTATCTCAGAGCCCCGGATGGTACGCCCCATCAAAGCGTGGTACCAGTCGGGATAGGCGGTTTCCTGATCCTCGGAATGAAACAGAGAGAGAGCCGGAGAGATCTTTTTGAGGTAGGCAGGGGTCCAGCCGGCTATCTCTTCCACGTTCGGGGTGATATGGAGGGTGGTCTCGTCAGCCAGGACAATTTCGTCGATCGCCTGGAACGAGGGTTCCTCCTCAACCGAGCGCGGCCTCAGGCAGGCTCGCAGCCGCGTGAGTTCGTCGAAGGTTCGTGCTATCTCCCTTTCATCGGAATTCCAGAGGTTCATGGCCGCAGTGGCTCCTTTGATGAATTCCCGCCAGGACTATACCGTGATCGATCTGGGCCGGCAATATAGAAAATGGAAATTGTCCATGTATCATATTGAATCCAAGCCTTTGTAACCATTTGATACATTAATAGGTAGTGAGCGTATTATAACTTTGAGTAATCACCTGTTTTCAGAAAATAGGTAAATAGTTAAAGTAGATTAGAGCAACGAAAAAGCCGCCGGGATGGCGGCTTTTCCCACGCTTCAGGCTGTAAAAGAGGGGAACGTCAGCTCTTCTCGGAGCCCCCGGTAGCCTCGATTTTTGTGACCTTGATCTTCTGCGACTCTGCATCGACGGTGCCGGTCACCTTGACCTCGTGCCCGATCTGAGACTTGGCCTGCTCCTGATCGTCGAGGCCATAAGTCTTATCGTCGGTGGGGGAGTAGAGCACCAGCTCGGAGCCCTTCTTGGCGCAGGCCAGGGCGCACGCCTTTCCCTCGGTGCTGGCGTTCTTCTTTCCGCACCACTCGTCCGTGATCCAGCCCTGCACGCTGACTGAATCCCCCTTCTCGGCGTGCTCACCGGCCAGCGCCAGCCCGGCAACCGATACCAGGACGACAGCGCACAGTGCTGCGAGCGTCTTCTTCTGCATAGTGAGTCCTCCTCCTGCTCGTGAGAGCGTCAAGTTGATATGCTAGACGACGATCCGGACACCGTCAAGGAAGGCCGCCCATGCGCGAGACCCCGCCGGCAAGGAAGATCGTCCACGTGGATATGGACGCCTTTTACGCCTCCGTGGAGCAGCTCGATCAGCCTAACCTGCGGGGCCGGCCGGTCCTGGTCGGCGGCAGGCCCGAGGGGCGTGGCGTGGTGGCTGCAGCGTCGTACGAGTCGCGCCGTTTTGGCTGCCTCTCCGCCATGCCGATGGCCACGGCCCTCCGCCTGTGCCCGCAGGCGGCCATCGTCAAACCTCGCTTCGATCGCTACCGGGAGGTGTCCCGGCACATTCATGAAATCTTCCGCCGCTACACCGACCGCGTGGAGCCGCTGTCTCTGGACGAATCATACCTGGACGTTACCGGCCACGATCTGCCGGCCACCGAGGTGGCCCGACGCATCAAAC
>CBEVTG010000454.1:0-2301 GCA_965552745.1 uncultured bacterium | reverse complement strand
CTTGGCAAGCACGGTTCTAGAAATGCGGAAGCGGCGGGCAATCTCGTTGCGGTAGCAGATGTGGCCTTCCTCCTGACGCGCCAGGTAGGTCAACGCGAGCAGTCCATAGTCCGCCTTGCGCGATATCTTCATGAAAGCTTCTCCCTCCGAGGACACCGGTTCCGCCGGCGGCGGGTTCGCGCCCTCACGGTCATGGCCCCTCTCAGACTCAATTTGAATGCTCTCAAGGCGAGTATTTTCACTATTTTAGGCAGCGTCCAAAGATAGTGTCAAGGACGCGGAATCGGGCGGCACCGGCCGTGACCTCTTTGCTGTTGACTCGTTCGTCGCGGCAGGACTAGAATTCGCCCCGAATCGGAAGGGCTGCACCCGGAGAACCACGCGTGCCACCGATCTCCAAAATCTCTCATACCTCGTTCGTCTCATCCTGCCTCGATATTTGCGTGCTCACTACTCCCGGCTGGCGGTCTCACGCTTTGCCTCCGGGATTTTTGCGACCCCACCCGGGAAGGAGGTGATGGCATGAACAAGTCAGATCTGATCGATCGGATCGCGCGGAGTGCCAGGATCACCAAGACACAGGCAAACCACACGATCGACGCGATCACCAGGAGCGTCACTCAGACGCTCAAGAAGGGCGGCCGGACAACACTCGTCGGTTTCGGAACCTTCGCGGTTTCCCGCCGCAAGGCACGAACCGGCCGCAACCCGCAGACGGGAGCTCCCATCAAGATCCCGGCCCGGCGGGTACCAAAGTTCATTGCCGGAAAGGCTCTACGGAAGGCCGTCCAGTAACTGGCGCCGGAGCGTCCGATCCAACAGTGGGGAGGGGTGTTCGATTCCCCTCCCCCTTTTTTTGCCTCACCACCACCCCGGTTCGTCCGGCGGTCTGCAGTCCGTATCGCTGAATCTTTCGCTGCAGCGTGCGTACGCCGATCTTCAACAGGCGCGCAGCCCGGGTCCGGTTACCCTGCAGGCTCTCGAGTGTGCGCTGAAGCAGCTGGCGCTCCATGTCCGCCAGGGTTATGCCCACGCTCGCCTCGCTGGCTGAGTTGCTCCTGGCGGCGGCCGAGAGGATGCCGGCCGGCAGAGCTGCAAGATCGATGAGAGGATCCCGGGAAGTGATGATCAGACCTTCCAGGAGATTCTTGAGCTCGCGGACGTTGCCGGGCCAGGCGTAGCGCTTCAAAACCTCGAGGACCTCGGGCGCAAGCTCGTGTGGCGGCAGGTTGTTGGATCTGCAGATCAACTCCGCGAACAGGCGCGCGAGTTCCGGGATGTCCTCGATCCGCTGCCTGAGGGGCGGCACTTCGAGGGAAATCACGTTCAACCGGAAGTAGAGATCCTCGCGGAATCTCCTGGCCTGAACCGCCGCCTCGAGGTTTGCATTCGTGGCTGTAAGCACCCGGACATCGACCCGCACCGAGCGTTCTCCGCCGACACGCATGAACTCCTGCTCCTCGAGAACCCGAAGCAGGCGCACCTGCGCCGGAAGCGACAGTTCACCCACCTCGTCGAGAAAAAGCGTCCCGCCGTGCGCGAGCTCGAACTTGCCCCGCGAACGCGCGAAGGCTCCCGTGAAGGCACCCCGCTCGTGACCGAATAGCTCGCTCTCGATCAGCGTGTCCGGCATGGCCGAGCAGTTCAGGGCCACGTACGGACGGTCGCGGCGCGGGCTCAGGTAATGGATGGCACGCGCCACGAGCTCCTTGCCGACGCCGCTCTCTCCTCGGATCTGCACGGTGCTTCGCGTGGGCGCCACTTGATCCAGGCGTTGAAGCAGCTGGCGCATGACCTGTGAGTTGGCTACAAATGATTCACCCTGCCGCCGCCGGACCAGATCGCTCTCCATGGCGGCCACTTTTCGGTGCAGCTCGCGGTGCTCCAGAACCCGCTCGAGACGAATGTTCAACTCCCTGGGATCGAGCGGGGTCAGAACATAGTCGTCAGCGCCCGCGCGTAACGCCAGTGTCGCAAGAGCTGTTTTTTCGCGCGGCACGATCGCCAGTATGGCCAGCAATGGAGAGCGGTCACGAACCTGGCGCACCACCTTCTGCGGTCGCTCCTTGAGGGATTGCACGTCAATGAGGAGGGCTTCCGGGCCCCCCTCTTTGAGCAACTCGAGCACTTTCGAGAGACTTTCGACCACACACCCGGGGCGGTTCAGCACCTGCAGCAGGGTGTCCATCTCGATCTGGCCGGAGGACGGGCCCGCGAGGATCAGCACCACAGGCCTCTCCTTGCGCGTCACGCCCGGTGATCCTCAAAAAGAAGCGGCCCGAACCCTCTCGACATGCCATG
>CBEVTG010000453.1:0-2306 GCA_965552745.1 uncultured bacterium | reverse complement strand
GATTTGACCTGAGGCGCCGCCGGCGTTTCTTCTGGGCCGGCTCCAGGGTCACCTCCATCGCCCGGTAATCGAACGTGGCGTCGTACCGGTACAGATAATCGGCCCCCAGAAGCAGCTCCACGTCCGTGCCCAGGTAGGCTCCGAAGCGCGAGAGATCGGCTTCGAACAGGATCGAGTTCTCCACCACGAGATCGCCGAGACCCAGGCGCGAGACATGAATTGGCTTCGCCTCGCTCACCTCCCCCACAACTCCCGACAACGAAAAGGTCATTCCCTCGAAGATCATGGGGCGGCGCTCCGGGATCTCGCGAACCAGCGATATATCCAGGACGGTGGCGCCGCTGCCGGAGTCGAGCATTGCGTGCCTGGACCGGCCATTCAAGTACAGGTGAACGAGGGGATGCTCCTCGATCTCGAAGAAGCGGCGCGGTTCCGCGTCTTCGGGCAGCAAATCCGCCCGGCTGCCAAGCAATAGTTCACGCCTCGAAACGTCGAAGCGCACGACTTCAGTGCCGACGGCTCTCGGGTTAAACAAGCCATCTCCTTTGGGAAGGGACTCGAGAACGGTCACCGGAACGTCATGGAGCGTCAGCGGACCCAGCTTCATCTGTTTCAGAAGCCCAAGCCGGGCTCTGAGAGGCCGCTGCGAACCCAGGCCGGTGATGTGGAGCAGGCCAAAGGTCTGCACGCCCGCCCTCTGCGCTACCTCCTCTGTGAGCTTGAGCCCGCTGGTGCCCGTGTCCAGGAGGAGGCGCACGTTCGGCTGATCCCCGATCTGCGCCCTTACGGTGGCGAAGTGCTGCGCGTCCACACGCATCGGCACCGATACCGGACTCAGGTGTGGCTCCGTCTGCCAGAACCGCCGTCCTTCAATCTCGCGGCATAGAGCAGTCCAGCTCCGAGTCCGGGAATCATCGGGGAAGCGCTCCGAGAGACGGCGCAGAGCATCGTCCCTGCGGTTCGGGTTGCGCAGCCGCAGCGCGGCTTCCAGCGCCGCCCTCGCATTGTCCGGCGCACCTTTGACCGCTCGCCGGTAGTTACGCTGGGCACGCTTGTAGTGCCCTTCCGCCGCGTAGAGGGTGGCCAGCTCCGTACGCAGGCTGGTTCGACCGGGCTCGAGGTCAAGGGCATTCTCGAGATGCTTTCGAGCTTCTTCCAGATCTCCACGCCAGCGCGCCAGCCTGGCCAGCCAGCGGTAGGGTTCGATCGAAGTGGGATCGAGCTCGATGGCACGGGCAGCGTGCTCCTTTACCTGCGGGTCCTGGCCGAGATGAAAATAAATTTCTGTGGCCAGTAGCTGCACGGGGAATTGGTCGGGTGCCCTCCGAAGCAAGCGTTCCAGCTCGCTGACTGCCGCGTCATAAGCCTCGCGCGCCAGCAGCACTCGAACGTTCGCGGTGATGACCCGGACAGCCACTTCCTCGCCCGATTCAGTCGGGGCGTCGGCAGGCGGGTGGTCATCGAGGGACGAATCATTCCGATCCGTTGTTTCCTGAGCACCCACGGCTCCGATAATGAGGAGACCGACCAGAAGTAGAGATCCGTATTGTCGGCAGGGAGGTCGCCCGGACCTGTGGGGTGTCGCGGGCCTCGGCAAGACAGAATCCGCTTTAATCGGATGTGCGCCTGCAGGCGAGCCTGCGGGCGGCTTGCAGAACTTCGGCAATTTTCGGATCGGAGGGGCGCAGGCAGACAGCGGCGCGCGCATGCTTGAGTGCCTCACCGGGCCGGTGAAGGCCCATCAGGCACAGGGCTAGATCGGCCTGTGCCCATGCGTGTGCAGGGGAGAGCGATACGGCCCGCCTCAGGAACTTCTCACCCATCTGATCCCATCCCTGCTGGTGCAGGCACCAGCCCAGCGCCCGGTGGTACTCGGCGCTTCGGGGACTGAGCAGGCAGGCCCTGCGCAGAGCTCGACTGGCAGTCCGCCAGCGTCCCCGTCGTGACTGAGCATAACCGTACAGGTAGTGCAGATAGTCATGGCCGGGGAAGAGACGGAGTCCCCAGCGTATGGCGACCAGGGCCCTGGGTATATCGTCTGCGGCCAGGTACAGATCCGCGAGCTGGCAAAGTGCGTAACGTCGCGCCGCCGAGTTGCGCCGCCCGCGGCGCAGCAGCCGGATCAGATCTGCGATCGCCTGCGCCGGGCGGTTTTCAGCGCAGGCCCGTTCGATCCGGGTGATCAGGTGGTCGACAATGGCGACCACGTGCCCGGAACCGTTCCTGGATCTGGCTGTGATCTGCGTCTCGGCCATACGGCTGCGCCATCAACGGCGCCAGATGGAGACAGAATCTTAATAAAGTTC
>CBEVTG010000452.1:0-2335 GCA_965552745.1 uncultured bacterium | reverse complement strand
GGATGGTCCCATGGATTACCTGGAAACCAGTACTTCGTACCGAACGTCGGCAGGTCGGAGGTCAGCACCCAGCTGCTCCAGTCGATGACCGGATAGACGGTGGCCGCGGCACGGAACCGCGTGGTGTGGCCGATCACCCAGCAGGTCAGCACGCCGCCCCCGCTGCCACCGGTGACGAACAGGTTGTCGGGATCGACGAACCCTTGGGCGATGACCGCATCCACGCCCGAGTTGAGATCATGGAAATCGTCGCCCGGATAGGCGTGGTGGATGAGGTTGCCGAACTCCTCACCGTAGCTCGTGCTGCCCCTGGGGTTCGTGTACAGAACGACGTATCCCATGCCCGCGTAGATCTGTTTCTCGACGTCGAAGCGGTCGCCGTAATCGGCGAAGGGGCCGCCGTGGATCTCCAGGATCAACGGGTACTTGCGGGAGGGATCAAAATCCGGCGGCTTGATGATCCATCGATGGATCTTTCTCATGTCGTGCGAGGATTCGTACCAGATCTCCTCGACGGAGCCCAGCTGGCGCTGGCTCAGGAGGTCTTCGTTGACGGCGGTCACGACGCGCACGGTTCCGTCCTTTAGCGTCGTGGTGGCGACATCCCCCGGCACGTGCGGCCGTGTATAGGTAAAGGCGACGTTTCCGCCGGCGGCGATGGTGAACGTCGCGTAATCGTCGTAAGCGCTCGAGCCGCTCCCCAGGTTGCCGGTGAGTTCCGTGAGCTTGCCCTCCAGGGACACGCTGCCCACTCTGGTGTTGCCCTCGTCGGAATAACTGAACAGGATGGAAGATCCATCCGGTGCCCAGGCTGGATTGAAGACGCTTCGGTCGAGCCCCTCAGAGATCGGTCGCGAACCACTCCCGTCCATGTTCATGACATACAGCTGGGTGATCTGGTAGCCCTGATAGCGATCATCGAAGCCTGTGTAGGCGATTTTCTTCCCATCCGGAGAGATGGCAGGGGAGAGGTCCGGGCCGCGGCGATGGGTCAGGGCCTGCACCGAACCGTCCGCAAGCGAGAACTGGTAGATCTCGGTGTCGAGCGGTTCGAATTCGAAATCATCGCGCCGGTTTGCGGCGATCAGGAGGTGCTTGCCATCGGGGGTCCAGGCCGGCGCGTCGCCGCCGAAGCGACCCGTGTGGTGATAGCTCCCTCTGGAAATTTGACGGACTGTCCCGCCCTCGGCCGGAACGACGAACATGTGCGAGAAAGCGTGCGGAAGGTAGCTGGCGGCGTCGAAGCGGTAGGTTAGTCGGTTAATGACCTTTGCCGGCGGGGCCCACTCGGCTCCCTCGGGCGCTGCGGGGAGGGTGGCGATCGACGGCGGCTCGTATTTGACGAGCGCGATGAAGGCGATCAGACGGCCATCCGGAGACCAGGAGAGGTTTTCTGGAGGAAACTCCAGCGTCGTAAGTGCGGAGGTCAGCCCTGTGTCCATCCAGTGCAGGTAGATCTGCGCCTTCTCGTCACGATCCGAGACGTAGGCGATCCGAGTGCCGTCCGGTGACCAGCGGGGTGAACTGACGGTCTGCTTACCACTGGTCAGCGGCCGGTGATGGCCGCCGTCGAAATTGACGATCCACAGGTTGGAGTGTCTGCGGTCTTTCATGATGCTGCTGAAATGGCGGACGTAGACAATTTCTTGTCCATCCGGCGAGATCTGGGGGTCGGTGACGTACTCGAGCTCGAAGACATCCTCTGCTTTCAACCCGGCTGACTCGGACCATGCCGGCGACGCCAGCCCAGACCCCACGATGACGAGCAGCAGGGAGGTAAGCAACAGGTTGAAGCGGCTGTCTGAGGTTGGCCGGCCCGCGAAAATGGCGCGATTCTGTTTCATAGGGACCTCCTGAATTAGGACCCGGATCGCACATCTGCTGCCGGGTCTGATCGGCTCGAGCCTTCCAGCGTATTTGCCCGGAGTCTATCCAGCCACTGCCGGGCAATCAACCCAATGACTCCGTCCATCATGTGGTTCCCGGCGCGAAGAGTTTCAACCGTCTTAATGCCTCCTACAGGAGAACCGATCCTGAATAAGGGTCCAACGCCGAGCCAGCGTGCGTTCGGCCATCCTGCGGGAAGTCAGGCGTCCAATGAGTTGTTCTGAAGGCGGCCCGCACTTGAAAAGGGCTCCATTCGGGGTCTTCGAGATTGCCTGCCATCTCGCGGATGTTTAGAGTCCGATAAGATATATTATGTAAACTTTTGGATCGAAAAAGGCATGTGCGGGGAAGTGCTCCTAGCGTGCGGTCCGGTTCATTCCTCGCCTCTTGCCCCTAGCATGCTCTATCCGCTCCGGGCGATCCCATTTCAAAGACGTTCCGCCCTTCT
>CBEVTG010000451.1:0-2342 GCA_965552745.1 uncultured bacterium | reverse complement strand
CTCGAGGAGCGCTGCCTGGACGCTGGCGGCGGCTTCCGCCGCGGGTGTCTTGCGCGCCGGGTCGGTAACCAGCTCGATTCCGATCATCAGCCCGCTCCCGCGCACCTCACCGATCAGAGGGTGGCGCTTCGCCAGTTCACGCAACTGCTCCAGAAACTGTGCGCCTTTCTCAGCGCTGCGTTCGGACAGTTTCTCGCGGCGGAGGACTTCGAGGTTCGCGAGCGCCGCCGCGCAGCAGAGGGGGCTGCCGCCGAACGTGGAGAGGTGATCTCCCGGGGTAAAGGCACGGGCGATCTCTTCGCGAGTGGTGAACGCGGAGAGGGGAAATCCATCCGCGATCCCTTTCGCGGTAATGACGATATCGGGAATCACGCCGTAATGTTCCAGAGCGAGCATTTTTCCGGTGCGTCCGAATCCGGTCTGTACCTCGTCGCAGATAAAGAGAATATCCCGCCGATCGAGGACTTCCTTGATGCGCTTGAAGTACTCGGGAGGCGGCACGATGATGCCGCCCTCACCCAGCACCGGCTCGGCGATGAAGGCGGCCACCTGGCCGGATGTGCGCAGATCGATGGCCCTTTCCAGATCGCGAACGCACTCGCGCACGCAGGTGTCAGGATCGGGGCCGAACGGGCTGCGGTAAGTGTAGGGCGCGGAGGCGAACGCCACGCCCGGCAGATAGGGGCCTCCCTTCTTTTTCCGGCCCCAGTTACCGGTAATGCTCAGCGTTCCGACCGTACGACCGTGGAACGACATCTCAAGCGCAATGAAGTCGCTCTTTCCGGTGAACTGCTTCGCCAGTCGCATGGCGCCTTCAATGGCCTCGGCCCCGCTGCTGCCGAAGAAAGACACCCGCAGGTCCGGGCTGGGCATGATGGAGGCCAGGGCCTCGGCAAAATCGGCCGTTGGCTGGTTGTGGTAGAGGTAGGAACTGCAGTGAACGAGACGCCGCATCTGTGCGGCGGCCGCTTCGATCACCTCGCTCCGGCAGTGCCCCGCGTTTACCACCGAGATGCCCGAAAACAGGTCGACGTAGGCCCGGTCTTGGGAATCCCAGACGGTCGCGCCTTCCGCCCGCTCAATGACGATCGGCTGGACGCTCTTGAGGAAGTAGGTGTTGACGTAGCGGCGGTATTTTTCAACGGTGTTCATGGTTCCTCCCATGACGTCGGGCGTCTGCAGGCCGCAGCTCCCCCTTCACACCGCGGTGCTCAGTGCGGGGCGAACGTCCACTACACTCAGGCCGTGGCGGATGCGCGTCTGGGGATTGTAACACGTACGGATTTGCGGCCGGCGGGCTGCGGAACGGATTCCTCGAAGCTGGGCGCGAGCGTCAGGATGAACTCGCGGGCAAGTGAGGAGAGGTACTTGCCGCGGCGCACCGCCACACCGTAACGCACGTTTTCAAAGTACTCGGATAGAGGGCGAACCTCGATGTTGGCGGGAGCCCCGCTGTCGAGGCAGATGCTGTTGATGATCGACACTCCGAGGCCGCCATCCACGAACCGCTTGATGACTTCCCAGCAACCGGCCTCGAGGACCACCTGCGCTTCCAGTTGCTCTGCCTCGAACGCGCGCATCACCTTGGTCCACGTGCCGCTGCCGCGCTCGGGCAATACCAGCGGGCAGGCGGCGATGTCTTCGAGCGTCACACGCCGCTTGCGCGCCAGAGGATGGTTGGGCGGGGTGATCAGCACGGTTTCAAAGGACGCGCAGTCGTAGAAATCGATGCGCTCGGGCACCTGCCAGCAGGAGGTGATGCCGAAATCGATTTCTCCTTCGTTGATGAGTCTAAAGATTTCCAGACGTTTGCGGTTGAGCACGCGCAGGTCCACGTCTCCAAAACGCTCCTTGAAAACCTCCATCACCTTGGGGAGGAGGTAGAGAATGATGTTCTCGCTGGCCGCGAGTGCCAGCCTCCCGGTCGTGTCCCCGCGCGTGAACTCCGAGTGGAAGGAACGGATCGTCTCGAGCAGTGAAGTCGCAAAACTGGCAAGTTTTTCCCCATCGGGGGTAAGCCGGATCTGGCCCTGGAAATTTTCATACAGCTTCTTGTCGAGCTCGGTCTCCAGGGCTCTGACCTGCTGGAAGACGGCGGGCTGAGTGCGGTGGATTTCCTTGGCTGCGGCCGTGAAGTTGCGGTGCCGGGCGAATGCCCTAAATCCTTCGAGCTGCCAAATTTCCATCGTCGAAACCCTCCACTCTCACCGCGCCATGTCAATAATAGCAGTGAATTCAATTGGCGGTTATCATGTCTGCCGCTTATAGGAATTCTACTGCGAGATGGCCCTCTTCTGCAAGGAGGAGTTGTTCTTCAGGCAGAAGGGATACTCGAGAGAAGC
>CBEVTG010000450.1:0-2364 GCA_965552745.1 uncultured bacterium | reverse complement strand
GAGGTCCTCGAGGTGTTCCTGGAGATCGGTTCCCGGCAGCAGTCGGCAGTTGAGGTTGGCTTCCGCCCGCGAAGGTATCAGGTTGGCCCGGAACCCGCCATCGATGATCGTTGTGGCGCAGGTCGTGCGTAGTTGTGCGTTCCAGACGGGATTCTGAGACAGGATATCGGCGCACAGCGCTCCCTCGGCCGGATCCTCCAGGTGTGTCATGCAATGCGCCGTGGAGGCCTGCTGCGAGACCGCCAGCGCCTCGAAATAGCCGAGCACACCGGGCCTGATCCGGGGCGGAAACCGATGTTCCGCGAGCCGCTCGACGGCACGCGCCAGGGTGATAATCGAGCTGTCGGTGCCTGGCAAAGAGGAGTGACCCGATTCTCCTCGGGCTATGAGCTTGAGGTCGAGGTATATCTTCTCGTCGTTCTGCACCCCCGCCACGACGATTTCGTCTCCAACCTTGAGGATCCGGCCGCCTTCGTTGAGGGCCATTTCCGCTTCCAGCAGCTCCGGACGGTTCTCCAGCAGCCAGTCGAGGCCGACGCCGCCGGAGGATTCCTCATCCGCGGTGCCCACGAAGATCACGTCCCGCGCCGGGACAATCTCTTCCCGCGCCATCAGCGCCAGAGCCTCGCCGATGGCGGCCGCCATTCCCTTATCGTCCAGCACACCACGACCGTACACGTATCCGTTACGCAGTCTGCCGGAGAAAGGCGGCACCCGCCACTGGTCCGCATCCACACCCACCACATCCAGATGCGCAAGCACGAGCAGGGGCCGCGCGTCGCCACTCCCCTGCAGGCGACAGATCAGATTTCCCCGGGTCGGCTCGGGCTCCACGATTTCGCAGGTGAGTCCCTCTTTGACCAGAAACTCCTCGAGAATCTTCGCAGCCAGGACCTCGTTCCCGGGAGGGTTCGTGGTGTCGGCGCGGACCAGCTCCTGGAGGAGCTCGAGGGCCTCGACTGAGGCCCGCCGGAAATCGGGGGCCGCCGTGGCCGGACCCAGCGCCAGCAGAAGCGCCAGCAACAGGCCGTTGAAGCGTGCCACACAGTGGCGAAACCCGCGATGTTGCGTCCGGCCCTCTCCCGCCATAGATTTGCCGCGCACACGGGTGCGCGAGGAGAGCGGAGCTTCGGCTCCATGATCATGTCCGGACAGTCGGGTAGAAATGGTTCCGATCCCACGGTGACCCTGGCCGAGCCGCCCAGCGGCTCCGGGACGCGGCGCAAGGTTTCGATTCAGCTGCAGGCTGTCGACGGCCCCTCGGCCGGCGCCACCTTCGATCTTTCCCGCGGAGGCGAGTTCATCATCGGGCGCAAGGGGTGTGAAGTCAGCCTGGAGGACGGCGCCGTGTCGCGCCGTCACGCGCGTCTTTCGGTGAAAGCCTGGGATCACATTTACCTCCACGACCTCAAGAGCAAGAACGGGGTATTCGTGAACGGGGTGCGGCAGACGCGGCGCAAGATCGTCCACAATGACCTGATCCGCATCGGTGGCACCTCCCTGCGTCTGCTCATCCTCGAAACATCCTCTGCCGAAGCCGCGCCCGCCGGTGGCGTAAACGCCCACTGAATGCCGCAGTGCGCAGCCCCTCCTGCGCCGTATTCAAGTAAGATGAAAGTTCGATGAGCCGCTACTTGCATCCCTGCACGGAACTCGGCAGCGCGTTCCACAACCGACCCGCGAAGCACGCCGAGGATCGGCGATTGCGGTGGGTCATCGCCATCACCGGCATCATGATGATCGGCGAGATCGCCGGCGGCCTGATCACCCACAGCCTGGCGCTGCTGAGCGACGCTGGCCATATGCTGACCCACTTGTTCGCCCTGGTGATGTCCCTGGCGGCGGTGCGGATCGCCTCACGCCCCACCGACGAGCGCCGGACCTTCGGATATTACCGCATCGAGGTCCTGGCGGCACTGTTCAACGCCCTGACAATTATCGTCATCGTCGGCTACATCTTCTACGGCGCGGTGCGGCAGATCCTTGCGCCCCAGCCAATCCACGCACACGCCATGCTGGGCATCGCGGTCCTCGGCCTGATCGTCAACCTCGCCGGAGCATGGCTGTTGCACGGCGTCAAGGGCCACGACCTCAATATCAGGGGCGCATTCGTTCATCTGCTGACCGACACACTGTCGTCGGCCGCCATCGTGGTGGGGGGCGTGGTCATGCTCTACACCGAATGGTACTGGGTGGACATCGTTCTGAGCCTGATCATCGGCGGTGTCGTGCTCGCGTGGGGGCTGCAGCTGCTGCTGGACGCCTCACACGTGCTGCTCGAATCCACCCCCAAGGAGGTGTCCCTGCCGGATGTCTGCGACGCCATCAGGAGCGTACCGGGAGTTCAGGATGTCCATGACGTGC
>CBEVTG010000449.1:0-2378 GCA_965552745.1 uncultured bacterium | reverse complement strand
AGGCTGCCGGCTGAAGCAGCCGGTACAGGCGATGAGCAGCCCCACCAGGAGCAGAACATCCAGCCTGCCTGGTCCTCTCATCGTCATGAGCATGGGCGGACGCCCTCGGCAGTTTCCCGGGCCGATTCAAGAATAATTGACCTAATATTGTAGCGTGTTTGCCCTGATGAGGCCAGTTCAGAGTCACCCATTTGCTCCTTTTGGGGTATAGTGCTGCGCGAAAAACTTGACCCTCAAATGGAGATGACCCGATGAGAGGAAGTACGGCGCTTGCCATCATGGCCACCCTGCTCTGCGGCACCATCGCCCTGTCGGGCGCGGCCGGTGGAGGTAAGATTTTTCCTTACGAGACACACGTTGAAACCCTGGACAATGGACTCAAAGTAATTCTGGTGCCCATGAGATCCGAGGGGCTCGTTGCCTACTGGAGTCTTGTGCGGACCGGCTCGAGAGACGAGTACGAGCCCGGCCACACGGGCTTTGCGCACTTTTTCGAGCACATGATGTTCCAGGGCACGGAGAAATTTCCCCAGGACAGGTATAACGAGATTGTCACCCGCATGGGCGCCGACACCAGCGGTTACACCACGGATGATCTGACGGCCTACCATCTGGCCATCGCCACCGAGGATCTGGAGCAGGTGATGGAGATCGAGAGCGACCGCTTCCAGAGGCTCTCCTACTCTGAGCCGGCGTTCAAGACCGAGGCGGGAGCTGTCTACGGTGAATACCGCAAAAACCGTATGAATCCATTCTTCGTGGTTTACGAATCAATACACAAGACAGCGTACCAGGTGCACACGTACGGACACACGACAATGGGGTACGAAGAAGATATCAAGCGGATGCCGGGTATGTACGACTACTCGCGATCCTTCTTCTCGCGATACTACCGGCCGGACAACATTGTGCTGCTCATCGCCGGTGAGATCGACGTTGGCGCCACGATGCAGCGGATTCGCAAGTATTACGGCGCCTGGGAGGCCGGATACGTCTCCCCCAAGGTGCCGGCCGAGCCCGAACAGACGGCCGAGCACCGGATCGAGGTCCAGTACGAAGGGCGCTCGCTCCCAATCCTCTGGGTGGCTTACCAGATGGATCGCTTCGATTCACGGGATCGCAACATGATCGCGGCCGATCTATTGACCCAGCTGGCGTTCGGCGAGACCAGCGACATCTACAAGAAGCTCGTGCTCGACGAACAGGTGGTCGAGTTCCTGGGTGCCGATGTCAACCTGAACCGGGACCCGGGTCTTCTGGACATCTACACCCGCGTCAAGCAGCCTGACAAGGTGGATTACGTTTTGAGCCAGATCGATCTTACGGTCGCACGCTACCAGCAGGCGCCTGCGGACGGTGAACGGCTGGAGGACCTGAAGTCCCGGCTGAAGTACGGCTTCCTGATGGGTCTGGACACACCGGACCGCGTCGCCAGCAGCCTCGCCAGGATCATCGCCGTGACCGGAGGCATCGAGGCGGTGAACGAGCTGTACGGGAGCTACGAAACGATCACGCTGCGGGAAGTGCAGGATGCCGCTTCAAGATACCTGGACTCGAATCGCCGCACCGTCGCGGTGCTCAGGGGAGGTGAGTGATGCGCGCGCTCACCACCCCGTTCTGCACCCTCCTGCTGCTCTGTCTGGGTTCCTGTGGAGTGGGGCAGAAAGATTCAATACAGCTCCCCGTGCCCGACGATCCGACCATCGCCTTCGCAGTGTGGTTCAAGGTCGGATCGCAGAATGATCCTCCCGGCAAGGATGGACTGGCCTACCTGACCGGCCAGCTGATTGCCGAGGGTGCCACAACCGAGAATTCCTACCCGGAAATTCTCGAGAAGTTATACCCGCTGGCGGCTTCCTACTCGGTGCGCGTGGACAGAGAGATGACGACGCTCACGGGGCGCACCCACAAGGATAACATGGGTGCTTACTACTCACTGTTCACCGATGCCTGTCTAAGGCCGGCCTTCAAGGAGGAAGATTTCGAGCGCATCAAGACCGACACGATCAATTATTTGGAAAAGGTGCTGCGCTACTCCTCGGACGAGGAACTGGCCAAAGCTGCTCTGTACGAGTTTGTCTTTGATGACACGCCGTACGCGCATCCGACCCCGGGAACGGTTGCGGGGCTGCAGTCCATTTCCATCGAGGATGTGAAGAACTTCTACGCCACCCACTATACGAGAGACAACACGGAAGTTGCGATTGGAGGAGGTTTCGATCAATCGCTGGCCGCTCGTCTCGAGGAGTCTCTGAACGAGTTACCGGAGGGTATTCCAGAAGCCGTCGCTTCTCCCGTGCCGGGTCCGATCGAGGGGCGGCAGGTGCTGCTGGTCTCCAAGCCGGAGGCCGACGCGTCGATCAGCTTCGGCTTTCCCA
>CBEVTG010000448.1:0-2378 GCA_965552745.1 uncultured bacterium | reverse complement strand
GAAGACTCGCAAGCTGGGTCAGCGGAGGTGAGTTGTCGCGCCAGATGCGAAAACGCCCCGGCTCCCGTCGCAGCCACTCCGCCGCGGCCGGCGTTCGGGTCAGCAGGGTCGCGGGTGCCGTGGGGTTGAGGTTCCCGTAAGAAAGCAGGGATTCGGCGACTGCCAGAACGACCAGTGTTGAGCCGAAGAAGCGATGGCTCTGGCGCACGCGTGTGGCGTACACGAGCAGCGTGCCCAGCAGGCCGAGGGCGAACGCCGATCGTACCAGGGCATGAACTATCCCGGACCCCGCTTCGGGTGTTAGGCTTCCTCCGAAACCGAGCGCACCGAATACCCCGGCGGCGAGTGCCAGCGCGCCCGATCCCACAAGAGCGACGCGTCCCCAGTTCGCACGTCGCGCTCCAGCCAGCCACGAATCGACGCCGAACGCTGAGAGAAGGCAGATGGCGAACGTCGGAATCAGAAAGAAACGCACCGGGTAACGCAACAGAGGGATCGACTGAAGCGATTCAAGAAGTTCCAGACGGAGGAGAGCGTGACGGCCGAATGCCAGCACCGTGAACCCCACGGCGCTCCAGCCCAGAGCGCGCACCAGCGCGGCGCGGTTCAGGCCGTCCCGAGACACCGGGCCATCCGATCCCTTTTGAGAACTCCACAGAGCGGCGCAGGCAGCCAGCAGCGCCACCTTTCCGATCCCCAGGGCGAGGATGAACGGCCGGCCGTGGTCGAACCACGCCGATCCCCAGAAGGTTTTCGGATCGGAGCTCGCGGGATGTCCAAAGACGCCGGGCACGAGAAGTTCGGTGAGGTGGGACGGATGCAAGGACCATTGCAGCGCCCACTGTGGGCGGAAACCCCAGGCGCGCACCGTCTCGGGCAGGAACGCCACGGCCGGAATCAGAGTGGCGGCATTGAGTATCGTGCCGAGGATGCCGATCAACAGCAGCGTTGACAGCGTTGCCGCCACTCGACGTTGCCAGGTACCCGCCGCCACGAACGGCAGCAGTGTGGCGAGGGATGCAAAGCTCAGTGCTGCGATGAACGGTTCGCCGCCCAGGATTTGCAGTCCGAACATCGTGGCTGCCAGTGCCAGAGGGGTTATAGCTCTGCGCGGAATCATCCCCCGGAAACCCCGGTGCGGATCGACTGACATCACGACGCGGGTCGCGAACAGAAACAGCAACGGCAGGGGGGCAGCTGCAGCCAGCAGGTTCGCGAGGTTTCCCAGCGACAGAATGAACCCGGAAAGCTCGAACGCCGCTCCAGCCACCAGTGCGCCCGTGACGGAAGCTCCCAGGCCGCGCGCGCAGACATACATGCCGCCGCCACATAGCAGGAAGAGCAGGAAGAGTGAGGCGGCGAACGCCCTGTGGGGCGACATTATGAAGTACAGGAGCTGGATTGGATGCAGGGCTAGATTCTGGGGGTTTGCCAGGTGCGGCTCACCGCAGCTGAACAGGGAGGACCACAGGGGCAGTCCTTCACTCATCCACAACCGGGCGCCCAGCTCCAGATGCGGAATGTGGTGGCTCAGTAGATCACGGAAGTAGAAGGCCCGGTCGCCGAGCAGGACGGGCGCCGTGAGAGCGAGGCTTAAAAGAAGGAAGAAGGAGAAGGGAAGAGCGCGGACAGCGCGGCGCACGCTCTCAGTTTCGCACGGCCTTCAGGGCCTGAGATATTTCACGGCGCACGGCAGAACCGAACATGGACTCGGCCATCTCGATCTCACGCTCGATCAGCATGTCGAGCCCGGTCGCGTAGCCCACAACCCCGAACGCGAAGATGTTGGTCTTCAGCGTCTCCAGGTCGAAGCAACCCTCAGCGTCCGGTGCCGCTCCGCTGAAGAGCCCGGGAAGATCTTTCTCCATAGTGGCCAGACAGCGCTGCACGACCTCCGGCGTCTTGTCGCCCGCCTTCGGCGCCAGCGTCGAGTAAAAGTGCCGCTGGCGCTCGTTGAACGAGGCCAGGCAGGTCTCGACCTGTGTTTCATCCAGGGCTGCCGGTCCGCCAGGCGGCGCGTCACCAGCCTGCGGTGGAGCAGCCGGCTCGCTCTCCACCTCCACGACCTCCAGCACGGGCTCGTCCTCGCCAGCGGCGCCCGATACGGCAGGGGCGCCGGGTTCGGGCCGCAGCACGGGTAGTGCCATCGTCATGGCGGCCGCACCCGGTGGAGCCGGTGGCTGTTGGAGTGTGGTCTCCAGCGGCGCCGCTACCGGTGCGCTTGCCTCGAGTGGCGCGGCTGCCCGAGCGGGGGCCGCGCCCCGGCACATGCCACACGAGATCCTCGGCACATACGTCGGCCAGGGCTTCCGCGTCGCCCGCCGACACAGCCTCCCAGGCCAACCGGGCCAGGCGGACATGGGCGTGATCAGCGCTCA
>CBEVTG010000447.1:0-2379 GCA_965552745.1 uncultured bacterium | reverse complement strand
CATTTCCACGCTATATGGAGGCGATACTGCCTGCGGAGGCGGTGACGATGTCCTGATCACCGACCTCTTCCCGGATGCGACCTTCATGATCGGCGACTTCGGCCCTGTCACATGCCTCGGCGAGGCGGACGGAATCTTTAACGAAGAGGACCAGGGCGGGCTGAATGGAGCCCTCTGCAGCAGCGGCACCGTGGCCCTCCCCGGCTCGCTCCTCTGTCTGGTGAACCCGAACACCGGTAATCGCCCGCAGCTGGATCTCAACGGCAACGGGAAGCGGATCGACGCTGAGCTCGACTCCAACAGCAACTCGGCCCTGGACACGCTCAGTGCGGTTCCGACCGGGACCTGGACGATCAGGGTTTCGGGGCAGAGCGTTCTTTCAATGGTGCCGAATCTGAGAGACAACACGGATGGTCTGGTCGACCAGAGTGCCGGCGCCGGTGGGCCCGCCCAGCCGTTCGGCCTTGCCATCGCCGGAGGTTTCCTGCCGGCCGGCCGCAGCGTGGCGGCGTTCAGCCAGGATATTTATGACTGCAGTGATGATGCCATCCTGAGCCTGGCGGACGCGGAAGCTTCGCTCGCCGCGGACACGGTCGAAACACGCTCGGTGGTTACGGTGCTCGACGCCACCGGCGCGGAGGTGGACCGCGAGGTCGCGCCTCCGTTCAGCGGATCCTCGGCGCTCTTCTCATCGGCTGTTTTGCCCGTGCAGGCAAGAGGTCTCTTCACGCCGGGCAACGGGATCCTGGATGTAGCGGACGGGTACAGGCTGGAATACTCGTACAACGAAGGCCAGCCCTCCGCGTCGCTAGCGATAGCCCAGGTTGTGTGTGCGCCCGTCTTGCGCGCCGCTCCGCTCAACGTTCCTGGAAGGGACCGAACGTTCCTGGTCACGGGTGGATGTGACAATGACGAGTTCCTGGACGCAGGCGAAGTGATCCTCCTGACCACGAACCTCTGGAACGTGGGCCAGGAGGCACTGACGCAGGTGGAAGTCTCGCTCAGCTGCGAGAACGTGACCGCGGCGGATCCCTGCTCGTTGGTTCATATCCTGGACTCTCCAAAGCAGGTTGGATTGCTCCCGACCTCGGTGGACCTCAGCCGGCCGCAAGGACAGGCGCCTACCTTCCAGATCCAGATCGATGAGGATGTTGCCGGTCTCAGCGACTCTGATCGAAAAGTCGACCTGACGGTGACGGCAACATTCGCCAACACCGATGTGGATACGGGCCTCGATGCACGGGCGAATCCCTCCCAGACGTTCACCCAGCGGTTCGCGCTGCATTCTGATCTCGAGATGTTCCATTACTCGACCGATTACCCGGACGGCACGAGGGGCACGTGCACTGGAGGAGGCGGCGAGTTTTGCGCAGATGACAGCAACTGTCCTGGTGGAGAGGTGTGTGACCTTTCGCAACCCAGCGCAGTGGTGCGCGACCTCAACCGGGACGGCAACATCTCGCCGCAGCTCGGCGCGCGCCAGAGCCGGCCCGGCTTCGGCACGATCATCCCGGAGTACGTAGGAGGGACGAACCTGGCCCGGAGCGAGATCCCCCAGGAAACCCAGATCTTCGATAACCTGTTCGAGACCGGCACAAACGTGAGGAACAGCCTCGGTGGGATGGGCCTACCCGTCTTCGACCCGCCGTTCGACTTCGACAGTGTCGACGAGGACACGAACTTAAACCTCACCCTCGATTTGGTGTGCGATGACAATTTGTTCGAAACCTGTGTAGATGACACGGATTGCGAGCGGCCCGCCCCAACGCCCAACGGACCTTGTATTTCTGAGGATCGCAATGGAGACGGACTGCTCCAGGTGGGCAACGAGGGCTTCGTGCCCTTGCGGGCGCCGTACTCTGCCGGGCTGATCCCCACCTCGGCGACTCCGCAGCAGTGGAGGTTCAGCCAGACTGGTGCGTGCGGTTTCCAGACGCAGCAGGAGGGACGTGCGGGTGTCTGGAAAACGGCCAATGGGCCGATCGGCGACTACCCGCCGTCACCGGAGAGCTGCCCGGATTATGCCATTGCCGATGGCGCCAACACGGAAGTAGGCATTGAGCAAATTCTCGACATTCTACAGACACCGGTGATTCATCGTGTGCAGCCTCTTCAGGACACCGAAGGGTTTGATTTTGAGGCCCGCATCACACGCTTCTCCTGGAACGACAACGTGAGGCTTCTGAACTCCTTTGCGCTCCTGGGTGCAGAGATCGATCTCAACCTGGATATTGACAACCCCCACGAAGGAACTCCCTTCGATTCCGGCTACTTCGAGTTCTTCTACAGCGCGGCCTACTACCTGGGTCCGATCAATACCCTGGATCCGGAAGCCTCTGAACAGAGAACGTTCGGCCCCTTGTTCGATGCGAACGAATC
>CBEVTG010000446.1:0-2391 GCA_965552745.1 uncultured bacterium | reverse complement strand
GGCGTCGATTGTCACCCTGCTCCTGACGATCACCCTGATCGGCTGTTCATCGACACCCCATGCCGTCCCTTCCGGGTCGACACAGGAGCCTCTGGTGGTATTCCTCGTGCGCCATGGCGAGAAGACCGACCTCAGCGAAGATCCGGAGTTATCCGCTGAGGGACGCGAGCGTGCCGTTACGCTCGCCAGTACCCTGCGCAGCTCAAAGATCGAATACGTACATAGCTCCGACTACATCCGGACGCGGAGGACGGCGGCACCCACCGCCGCAAAGCATGGCCTGGAAGTGGAGCTGTACGACCCCGACGACCTGTTCGGTCTGGTCGAGAAACTGCGTAGAACAGGAGGCCGACATCTGGTGGTGGGTCACAGCACAACCACTCCGTCGATGGTCGAGCTGCTCGGTGGCAAACCCGACTCCGCTATCAACGAGGCGGGCGAGTTCGACCGGCTCTACATCGTCGCGATCAGCAGAGACGGCGCAGCGAGCAGCGTGATGATGCGCTACGGGGAACCCTACCATCCAGGTGAAGACGAATAACCCCTCAGAGCACCCAGATTTGCGCTGCTGCTTTCTCAGCTTCACTATGCAAGGCGGCAGACGTGCCGCAGCGGGGCGGCCGAGGCCATGAGCGGCGGTCGGCAGGCTGTGGGTGTGGTAGCATTTAGCCAATTGGGCACGGAAGCGGCCACCAGGGCGACCACAAAACCGGCCACTGCCGGGGCCGATTCCATAAGCCCTGCAATTACAATACGGAGAGGTACCGAAGTGGTCGTAACGGGGGCGCCTCGAAAGCGTCTTGGCGGCTAAACCCCGCCACGTGGGTTCGAATCCCACCCTCTCCGCCAAATCTTCCCGCCTGCCGGGCCCTGATCCGGTGAAGGTTTCGAGGTCAGACTCATGAGCAAAATCGAGAACCCACGTGTTTCGGAAGTTCCCGTTGATCCGATGTTTCTTGATCGCTGGTCACCGCGGGCTTTCTCAACCGAGCCGGTACCGGAGGAATCGCTTCGTTCCCTCTTTGAAGCCGCGCGCTGGACACCCTCGTGCTTTGGCGAGGAGCCGTGGCTGTTCCTGTACGCAGCGAAGAAAGAGGATCTGGATCTGTTCCGCTCCTTGATCGTCGACGGGAACCGCACCTGGGCGGATCGCGCGCCCGTGCTGGCCTTCGTGTTCGCGAGGCTCACCTTCAAACGCAACGACAAGCCGAACCGCTGGGCGGAGTTCGACAGTGGTGCGGCCTGGATGTCCCTGGCCCTGCAGGCGAGCAGGCTCGGCCTGATCACCCACGGTATGGGCGGCTTTCACGAGGACAAGATCTATGACGCTCTGAACGTGCCGCGGGAGAAGTACAGGGCGATGGCCGGTATCGCCATCGGCTGGATTGGAGATGCGAGCCAACTTCCGAAAGAACTGGCGGAGAAGGAGAGCCCTAACAGCCGCAAGCCGCTCGCCGAGGTGGCCGTGGAGGGTAAGTTTCGCGGTTAGTCAGACTGACGTTCGGGAGCTTCTGCGCCGCGACCGTCCAGTAGTTCGCCTCGCCGGCTTCCGCCCCACCTGACGGGATGTCCTGTTTGCAGTATTCGTATCGCGGGACAGACTGAGAATCAAATCCCAGCGCTCCCGGTTCACGGGCATCACCGACAGGCGCCCCAGTCGAACAAGATCGAAACCAGCCTGATCCTTCCTGGCCTTGATCTCGGCGAGGGCCACGGGGCGTCTCAGTTCGCTCTCGGCCTCCACATCCACCACCACCAGCTTGCCGGACCGATCCTTTCGATCGGGATAAGCATCACCGACGGCACGTGCGATTCCGACCACCGCCTTTTCATTTCCCGTGTGATAGATCAGGATGGAGTCCCCACGCCGCACCTGCCGAAGATGTTTCAGCGCCAGCGCGTTGCTGACTCCGTCCCACGTCGTGCGGCCTTCCCGGCTGAGACGCTGGTAGGAGTAATCGGAAGGCTCGGTCTTAAAGAGCCAGCGCGCGTTCACGGGCATGTTTTCTCCTAATATTTTCCGCGGCGGCGTTCTTTCGCCGGAAGGATCTCCAGGCAGGTCGTCCACCAGCCGGTCTCGATGGTTTCCACGAACTCCACGGGCAGTTTTTCATCCCGCATTTCGGCCGCCAGCGCCCTGTGATCGTAGACGAGCGGCACGAACTCAATGGTAGGCGGCTCCCCTTCGGTGAGCAGGGCATACCACACATCCGTCTCTCCATCGTTGGCGGGCCGCCCAATCGCCCCCACGTTGGCAAACAGTCGTGAACCCTCGAGCGCGCGCTGCCAGTGAAGCCCCGTATGCGTACACAGGATGATATCGGCCTCATAACGTTCGCACAGGCGTTCGAGGAAATGCGTGGGCGTAGTCGACTCCCACAGGAACTCGTT
>CBEVTG010000445.1:0-2405 GCA_965552745.1 uncultured bacterium | reverse complement strand
AAGGGGTCCGCGGGGGGGGCAAGGGAAATCTCTACATCGACATCGAGGTCCGCCCGCACCCGGTTCTGCGACGCCGCGGAAACGACATCGAAATCGATCTGCCTGTAAGCGTGAACGAAGCCGCCTGTGGAGCCAGCATCCGCGTTCCAACGATCGATGGTTGGGCCAAGGTGAAGCTACCGGCCGGCACTTCGAGCGGCCGGCGCCTGAGGTTGCGTGGAAAGGGTGTCACCAGCCCAAGGGGAGGCCGCCGTGGGGATCAATACGCAGTCGTTCAGGTCGTGATTCCGGAGAATCTCAACGATCGCAGCCGGGAGCTTCTTCGGGAGTTCGAGAAGCTGAACCCCGGTCCTCCCGCGGGTCGGAGCGCCTGGGAGCGCTCGTGAGAGGATTACCCGGTCACGGGCTGCCACTGCATGAGCGCCGGCTGTGCGTCCGGCTGGGAATGGGCCTCGGGCTGGCAGTGGCGGCCATTGCCTGCGCCGAGCAACAGATTGATGTGGCAGTACGTGAGTTCACATCGGTCCGCCAGGAATTCATCGACACCTTCCTGGATCAAAACCCGGCCCTCGCCACGCAGCTCGGATTGCATGATTACGACGAGAAGCTCGCGGATCTATCCGCCGCCGGCGTGGAGGCGGGAGCGGTGCGCTTCGAGGCGCTGCTGAAAAGGCTGAGAAAGATCGATCCCTCCCTTCTGGATCCGGCCGACCAGATCGATTACGAGATCCTCAAGGCACGACTGCACGCGGAGCTGCTGGAACGCCGTGAAGTTCGCACCCATGCCCTGAATCCGATGGTCTATCCACTCGAGGTGTCGATCGGCCTGGCGTCGCTCGCCACCCTCCCGTATGCCTCCGTCGAGGAGCGCATGGAGCGCGCCACGGTCCGCCTGCAGGCCGTGCCGCAGCTCCTGCAATCAGCCCGGGAGACCCTGGAACGTCCCCCTCTGCTCTTCACCCGCCTGGCTCTGCATCTGGCAAACGCCGGAGAGAGGTTCCTTTCGTCCGAGTACTCGGGCGCATTCGGTCTAGTCCGTAACCTCGATCTACGTGCCGATTTTGAGATCAGTCGTGCGGAGGCCGCCTCGGCGATGCGGGGCTTCGCCCACTGGCTGGAATCGGAGCTTCTGCCGCGCTCGGACGGTCATTTTGCGATCGGGATCTCCCGCTTCGCCCGTAAGTTGCTCTATGAGGAGTTGCTCGACGTGCCATTGCACCGCCTGCTGGCACTCGGTGAAGCGGAGCTCGCCCGCCAGCAGGAGGAACTGGTGCGGCTGGCCGCTGAGTTCATGCCGGGCGCGGAGCCTCGTGAGGTGATGGCAGCGCTCTCCCGCAGCCACCCGAAGCCCCAGGAGGTTCTCGAGGTGGCGAGGCGTTGGATGGAGCAGAGCCGTCAGTTCCTGGAGGAAAACCCCGTCCTCACGCTTCCGGAGGGGCCGGTTCCTGAGGTCAGGCAGACCCCGAGTTTCCTGCGCTTCACCTTCGCCGCCATGAACTCGGCGGGCCCTTTCGAGCAGGGTAACCTCGATTCCTATTATTATCTGACCCCGCCGGAGGCCGACTGGTCACCCGGGCGCACCGAAGCGTATCTCTCCGAGTTCAACCACTGGGTTCTGGGGATCGTGTCGTTGCACGAGACCTACCCCGGCCATCACCTGCAGACGCTTGCGCAGAGAAAAAGCGCATCCCTGCTACGGCGGGTCGTGCCCGTGGCTTCGTACTCCGAGGGTTGGGCGCACTATTGCGAGCAAATGATGCTGGAGGAAGGTTACGGAGATAGCGACATTCGTCTCAGGCTGGTGCAGATTAAAGACTCGCTGCTGCGCCTGTGCCGGCTGGTGGCGGCCGTGCGCCTGCACACGCTGGGGATGTCGGTCGAGGAGGCCAGGCGCCTGTTCATGGAGAAGGCGCTCGTGAGTCCGCTCGTTGCCCGGCAGGAAGCGGAGCGAGGAGCGTATGACCCAATGGTTCTGGTCTATGCTCTCGGCAAGATGCAGATTTTCAAGTTGCGGGAGGATTTGCGGGAAGACCAGGGAGATCGATTCAACGTGAAAGCATTCCATGACCGACTCTTGAGCGAAGGGGAAATTCCCCTGCCGCTACTGCGCCGGAGGTTGCTGCCGGATGACCCGAGCCCGTCTCTTTAAGATCAACAGAAATGACCCCATCGCATGGGGGCGGCTCGGAGCCGCTCTGCTCCTGGTATCGGCAGTGGGTCTGACGCCAGCCTGCGATGAGAGCGTGGTGGAGGGGGGGCGCGTCACATCCGGCGGGTGGGATTTCTATCTCAACGGCGAGCCGGTCGGCACGGAGACCTACCAGATCCGGCGCAGCGGGCGCCAGCTTCAGTGCACGATTCGCAGTGAGTTCCCGGAGGCTCTGGTAAGCGCCAACGCGCGTTTG
>CBEVTG010000444.1:0-2409 GCA_965552745.1 uncultured bacterium | reverse complement strand
TTACCAGCTGGCTCTCACCTACCAGCGTCTTGACAACCTGGCCGAGGCGGAGCGTTACCTGCGAAACCTGATCGATCTGGATCCAGAATATGTGCGTGGATACTACTCGCTTGCCGAGGTTCTCGAGCGCGCCGGAGATGAGGCGGGTGCTGAACAGTTCAGGGCTCGCTTCGACGCGCTGCAGCGCCAGGATCTCGAGGACCGCGAGAAGTCTGCCCTGTTCAGCCAGTACGGGCGCCAGGGCTTACTTCACCTCGATCGCAATGAGCCGGCCGAGGCGATTGTGGACTTCGAGACCGCCATCGAGATCGATCCGAGACGACCGGACCTTCATGCCTTTCTGGGCCTGGCTTTATCCCGCGTGGGACGCCTGGCCGCAGCGATCGAGTCGCTCGAGATGGCTGTCGATCTGGAACCGACGCAGGCGATGGCTCTGACGGAGCTTGGCCGCCTGCACGCCATGAAGGGTGACCTGCAGGAGGCACGAGGCTACCTGGAGCGCGCCGTCAGCGCGCAGCCGACGCTTCTCGAGGCGCATGAGTTCTTATCCTATGTCAACGAGGACCTCGGAAACCTCGAGGCGGCGCGGCGCGAGCTCCAGATTCTGGAGGAGCTGCGAAAGAGCGGCAAAGGTGAGTCGATTTATGATTCCAAGTGAGCAGCATGTTGATGCGCGGCACGCCGGTGTGTCCGGCGTGATGGAAAGAGTGACAGGGCTCGTTCTTCTGTGCGCCGTTGCAGCGGCCGCGGCTCCCGCCATCTCCGCAGCGGAGCCGAGCGTCGAGTTCAAGGATGTGACGTCGCAGGCGAAGATCAACTTCAAGCACGTTCACGGCGGCAGCGGCACCAAGTACATAGTCGAGACCATGGGCTCGGGGGGGTGCTGGCTCGACTACGATCGCGATGGTGACGCCGATCTCTATCTGGTCAACGGGGCCCCGCTGCCGGGGTTCACGAGCGCCCAGCCCCCTCGAAACCATCTGTACCGCAATAACGGTGACGGCACTTTCGTCGATGTGACGACCCGAGCCGGTGTCGGTGATACGGGGTACGGTATGGGTTGCGCGGCTGCGGACATCGACAACGATGGGGATCTCGATCTGTATCTCAGCAATTTCGGACCCAACGTCCTGTACAGGAACAACGGCAACGGTACGTTCACGGACATCAGTGCCGCCTCCGGTACCGATGATCCCCGGTTCGGAAGCTCCGCCGCTTTTGCAGATTACGATGCCGACGGCCTGGTCGATCTGTACGTGGCCAACTATCTCGATTTCACCGTGAAAAAGAACGTTTACTGCGGAGATTGGCGCCGCTCCCTGCGCTCCTACTGCCACCCCGATTCGTATCCTGCCGTTCCCCACGTGCTGTATCGCAACAAGGGAAACGGCGTGTTCGAGGATGTCACCCGCAAGGCGGGTGTGCTGCGGGAGGACGGCAAGGGGATGGGGGTCGTGTGGGGCGATTACGACAATGACGGTGACGTTGATCTGTATGTGGCAAACGACTCGACCGCGAACTTCCTGTTCATGAACAGCGGCGACGGCACCTTCAAAGACCGGACCCTGACCGGAGGCGCGGCCTTCAGCGAGGAGGGCAAGACGCAGGCAGGGATGGGCACCGATGCCGGTGACTACGACAACGACGGCGATCTCGATCTGTTCGTCACCAACCTGGACATGGAGAACAACGCCCTGTACCGGAATACCGGGCGCGGGACCTTCGAAGATCAGTCATTCCCCGGAGGTGTGGGGGAGTCGAGCTTCCTGCTGGTCGGCTTCGGAACCCATTTCTTCGATTTCGACAATGACGGCGATCTCGACATCTTCGTGGGGAATGGGCACATCCTCGATGACATACAGGAATACAACGACATGGTGACCTACGAGCAACCGGATCTGCTCTTTGAGAATGTAGGTGGGAGATTCAGGGAGGTCTCGGCCCGGCATGGAGCTGCCCTGACGCAAAAGGGAGTGGTTCGTGGAGTGGCCGTGGCGGATTATGACGCGGACGGTGATCTCGACATATTGCTCACGCAGTCAAACCGCCCCGCGAGGCTGCTGCGAAACGAAGGCGGGAATGCAGGAAACTGGATCGAGATCGATGTGAGAGGAACCCGGAGCAACCGGGCCGGAATCGGGGCCCGGATCACGGTTCGCTCGGGCGGCCGCCAGCAGATCCAGGAAGTACGAAGTGGAGCCTCCTACTGCTCGCAGCACGACCTGCGGCAGCACTTCGGTCTCGGTGCTCAGGAGCGTTACGAGTGGGTGGAGGTACGCTGGCCCTCGGGTTTGCGCGAGCGCTTTCCGGGGGGGGACGCCGGCCGGATACTCAAACTCGAAGAAGGAAAAGGTGCTCCCCGTTCTCCCTGATCCATCCCGCTAGCGGGGAGTTTCCGGCTCAGGGGCC
>CBEVTG010000443.1:0-2433 GCA_965552745.1 uncultured bacterium | reverse complement strand
TGAATCATACCGTACACGAGCGCTTTCGTATCGGGCATACAACTTTTCAGTTCGAGGTCGAGGCTCCGTCGGCCGTACTCACACCCAGCTGAAACTCCAGTACGAAGGGGGGTGGCTGATCAGGCTCGCACGAAGCGCCAGAGGTTGGAGCGCTCCCAGCGGGTGGCAGCATGGTAGGACCTGAAGCGACGCTCGCGCTCCAGGAACTCGGGGGGGTGCAACAGCCGGCGGGCGCCGTGGTTGCGAAAGCCGATGGCTGCGTGGAGCATCTCGTGAAAGAGGATGTACTCCACGAAGAAGGAAGGCACCCAGCGACGATCCAGGGCCGGGTTGATGCGAATGACTTTCTTTGAACGCTCGTAGGAGCCAAAATCGATCGAGCGGCGACGCTTTCCATGGCAGGCTCGACCCCACATCACCTCCACCTTGACGCGCCCCCGGAAGTACCGCCGGTTGACCTTCTGGTAGAGCTGCTGGAGGTTGTGCACGCGACCGAGAAGGCCGTGCTGAACCTGCTGGTCCGGTCGCAGGCGTGGGCCGCCGATGTGGGAGATCAGGCGGCTCTGGATGCGGCGCTGGACGTCCCGCCGGGGCTGGCGGATGAACTCCACGAGCAACCGCTGGGTCTGCAGGTCGCTGTCCAGAACCAAGGGGTGAACGCGGAGGGTAATCGAACGGCCCGGGGCAACTGCCACCAGGAGCCGGGGGTGGGGCTCGACCCGCAGCGCCACGCGCTTGCGGAACGCCCGTTCCACCAGACTCTTGAGTCCCTTTCTGGCCATGACGTGTCGACCGCACCCGAGCTGTGATGGCGCCGGATGTTATCCTCACCTCGACGGCGAGGCGGCGTAATCCCAACGCGGAGCACTTCCCCCCTTCAAACTTGCATTGAAAAGCTGACCTGCGGGGTATTCAGTGCCCTAAGTATACCGCGCCCGAACCCCGGAAAGAAATAAAATAAGTTTATTATTTTCAGATACTTACGAGGAGTGCTCTCGGAGGGCTCGAAGCACCCGCCGATCCTCCACAGGTCTGACCGGAGAGCGCCCCCAGGAGGGGGCCAGACCGAGTCGGCGCGGCAGGGCGTAGAGCGGCACACCACGGCGGGCTTTTTTGTCGGCGTAGGTGGCGCGCACCACGGCGCGTGGGTCGATGCCGGAGGGCAGGCGGGTTGGCAGCCCCAACTCCTCGAGAAGCCGCAGCAGGCGTTCGCGCTCGATCGCCTTGAGACCGCCCAGTCCCACCGACAGGGTAGCCTCGACCGCCATGCCGACGGAGACCGCTTCCCCGTGCAGAAGTCGATACCCCGCCGTGGTCTCGAGAGCGTGGGCCACCGTGTGCCCGAAGTTGAGCACCTGCCGGAGGCCGGCTTCCTGCTCGTCGCGCATGACCACGGAAGCCTTGATGCGGCAGTTACGCTCCACCAGGCGCTCGAGGACGTCGGGCTCCAGGCGGCACAGATCGACGGCCCGTTTTTCAAGGAATCCGAGCAGGGCCCGGTCAGCAATGACCGCGTGCTTCACCGCCTCCGCAAGGCCGGCCCTGAACTGTCGCGCCGGCAGCGTGGAGAGGGTCGTCACATCCGCCCACACGGCTCTGGGTTGGTGAAATGCTCCGATCAGGTTCTTACCGGCCGGGTGATCCACCCCGGTCTTGCCCCCCACCGAGGCATCGATCATGGCCAGCAGGGTGGTGGGAACCTGGACATACGGGATACCCCGCTGGTAAGTGGCAGCCACGAAGCCCGTCATGTCCCCGACCACACCGCCGCCCAGTGCCAGCAGGGCGGCATCACGGCCGCAGCGCAACCGTGCCAGCTGGTCCTCGAGGCGGTCCTTGGTGCGACGGGTCTTGTGACGCTCTCCCGGGGGAAAAGTGATCAGGCTCACCGGCGTGCGGCGTCGGCGCAGGGTGCGGAGCAGCGCCGCGCCGTGGGCCCGGCCAACCTTCGTATCGCTGATGATCACGTAGCGCGCCGCCGGGCACAGGCGCGGAAGCTCGCGGCCGAGCTTCGCGAGCACACCTCTGCCGATGACGATCGAGTAGGAGCGATCTTCTACGGCGCGCAGTCGAACCCTGACCTGTCGCATGGCTCAGGCGCTCCGGAGGGCCCGGGTCAAAGGGGACGGGGTGGGACCCGGGTTTGTGGTCAGTTCTTCTTCTCGATCAAGCGCAAACTCTCGATGTGCTCCTCAATCATGCGCCGCTGATCGCGCTCATCGAGCGAGGCTCCGATCGCTTTCTCTGCCGCGGACAGCGCCAGGTCAACCGCCTCGCGGCGGATCTGGCTCACCGCGGCACGCGTCTCCTGCTCGATCTGCCGCCGCCCATCGGTCAGCAGCCGGTCCGCCTCCCCCCGAGCCTTTGACGTGAGGTCCTGGCGGAGGACCTCGGCCTCACGCTGGTGGCGGTTGAGCGTTTCCATGGCCTCCT
>CBEVTG010000442.1:0-2443 GCA_965552745.1 uncultured bacterium | reverse complement strand
GATGGTGCGCACGTCGTCGCCCGCCTGGTACTCGCGCACTTCGGCGAACTCCATGCCGCGACCCTTGAACACGGAGTGGTACTCGCCGCCCAGGCTCTCGTTGACGAGCCGGTTCGTGACGATCTCGATTTTGCGAACCTTGCGAAGGATTTCTTGGGGAAGCATGGCTCAGGGGAACCGCATCCCGGAGCCGTCGGCTCAGGGGACCTCGACGGCGTCGAACACCCGGCGGATGATCTCCTCCGTCGTCACTTCCTCGGCTTCCGCCTCGTAGGTGAGGATGATCCGGTGGCGCAGGACGTCGTAGCCGATCGACTTGACGTCTTCCGGTGTGACATAGCCCCGCCCGTGAAGAAATGCATGGGCCTTGGCGGCCACGGTCAGGTAGAGTGTGGCACGCGGCGAAGCCCCGAAGGCAATGAGGTTGGCGACGTCGAGATTGAAGGCTGCCGGTTCACGCGTGGCGTGCACCAGATCCACGATGTAGTCGCGGATGCGTGGGTCGAGATAAACCTCGTGGGCCACTTGGCGCGCGCGCAGCAGATCCTGGGGGCCGAGGACCGGCGCGATCGAGACCGGCTGGTTCACCGCCATGCGATCGAGGATCTGACGCTCCTCCTCCCGCGAGGGGTACTCCACCTTGAGCTTCAGCATGAAGCGATCGACCTGCGCCTCCGGCAGAGGGTAGGTCCCCTCCTGCTCGATCGGGTTCTGCGTGGCCATTACCAGGAATGGCTCCTCGAGCTTGAAGGAGGTATCGCCGATCGTCACCTGACGCTCCTGCATCGCCTCGAGCAGGGCCGACTGCACCTTGGCGGGCGCACGATTGATCTCATCCGCCAGCACGATGTTGGCGAAAATCGGACCCTTGCGCGGCGTGAACGTCGCCTCCCGGGGGTTGAAGATCGTGGTGCCGACGAGGTCAGCCGGAAGCAGGTCAGGAGTGAACTGGATTCTCTGGAAGCGAACGTCGATGGCGTCCGCGAAGGTCTTTACCGAGAGAGTTTTGGCGAGACCGGGGACGCCTTCGACAAGGATGTGCCCCTGAGTCAGAACGCCAATCAGAATGCGCTCCAGCAACAGCCGCTGCCCCACGATGACCTTGCGCACCTCCGTGAGCAGGCGCTCGACGCTGGCAGCCTCGGAGTGGACTCGTTCCTGGATAGCTCGAATGTCTGGATCCATACGGGAGGGAGCGCCAAGGGCACACCGATTGAGTAGGATAAATCAGCGTGGCTGAGCGGTCAAGGAACTCGCCATTGCAAGGGTGCTGACCAGAGCCTAAATTGGCCAGGGCTTTGTTCACCATTCCTCCGTTCATGACCCGCGTCAGCATCGATCCACTCGCCGAGATTGCCCGGAGCGTCGAAGAACGCCACGGCATCGACTTCGGCCGTTACAAGCCCCGCTGCCTGATGCGCCGGCTGAACGTGCGCATGCGCGCCGTGGGAGCTGCCGATCTGGAGGCATACGCCGCCTATCTGGCTTCCCATCATGAAGAGGTGGACCGGCTCTTTGAGGCCCTGGCCATCAACTTCTCGTTCTTCTACCGGGATCGGGGGCTTTTCAGCATCCTGGGCGAGCAGGTGCTCCCCGACCTGGTGCAGCGGTTTCCCACGGGCCCCCTGCGTATCTGGTCCGCCGGGTGCGCGGCGGGCGAGGAGATCTACTCGCTGGGAATTCTCGCCCTGGAGACCCTGGCCGAGCGGGATCACGGCCGGTTGGCGCTGATCGGCACGGACATCGATCGGCCGGTCCTGGAGGAGGCCAGGGAGGGTGCCTATAACCCGTCCAAGGTCACGTTCCTTGACAACCCCTTGATCGAGCAATATTTTCACTCAGACGCAGCAAGCGGAATGCTGCGGGTGAGCGATGCGTTGCGCAAGCGTGCTCAGTTCCGGCGCGCTGATCTCCTGGGGCCAGTTCCCTACCGCGGCGTCTCTCTCATTTGTTGCCGCAATGTGATGATTTACTTGCAGCCAAAACATCAGGAACAAATCCTGGAGAATCTCGCCGCGGCACTGAGACCTGGTGGAGTTCTCGCCCTGGGACGCGTCGAGCGTCTCACGGGTGACAGCCACCGCTGGTTCGACACGGTGGACGCTGCAGAGCGTGTCTACAGGCGTAAGTGCACGGCCGGGGACCCACGATGCAGCTGAAGCTCGCTTTTGCGTTTCTGTGCGTGGCCGGATCCGTCCTGGTGTCAAACCTGCTGGTCAGCGCTTTCGTATCGTCCTCTGAACACCCGGTCTTTCACATGGTGGCGCTCGCCTGCGCCCACCCGGCCAAGGTCCCCGACGCGGTGGAGCGGGCAACCGGGCTGCGCCCGGCCCTGCCGCCGCGTCTGGCCGACCTCTATGAGCGCGAGGAGCGGTTCACGGTGCTGGCCAACGACCTGGACGCGGTCAGGGATTTCGTGCGCGGGCACGCCAGGCGCGAGGCC
>CBEVTG010000441.1:0-2447 GCA_965552745.1 uncultured bacterium | reverse complement strand
TTCATCCTGATCTCCGCCTATAGCCTGTATCTTCTGGTCGAGGCGAAGGGACTCATCGATAACCTGCTGGAGAACAAGCTGCCGTTCAGTCTGCTCCTGGAATATCTCGCTTTCAGGTCACCGACTCTGATCCTTCAGTACGTGCTGCCGGTCGCCTGCCTGGTCGGAGTTCTCCTGGTGTTCTCCCACCTGAGCCGCAGCGGGGAGATGATTGCCATGCAGGCGGGCGGTGTCAGTCGCCACCGGGCTGCGCTTCCGGTCGTTCTGGTTACCGCCGCGCTCGGGCTGCTGAGCTTGCTGACCACCGAGACGATCATTCCGGCTTCCAACCAGCGCGCCCAGGAACTGCGTGCCCAGATACGGGGCAAGCGTTCCCCCCGGACGTATTACCAGCCCAAGCAACGCTGGGTGTTCGGGGAGAAACGCGGCCTGTACTCGTACAACCGGGCCCTGCGCGGCGGCGAGGTCCTCGAAGGGTTCTCACTCATGCGCGCCGATCCATCCAGCCTGCGGCTCACGGAGCGCTGGTACGCGGAAAGCGCCAACTGGGACGGAGAGGCGTGGCGTTTGCGGAACGGCTGGCTGCGCACCTTCGCTCAGGACGGCGGCCAGGAGTTCACCCCGTTCGAGGAGCGCCGGCTGTTTCTGCCGGAGGATCCTTCCTTTCTGGCGCAGGAGTGGGCGGCGCCCCAGCAGATGGGTTTCATGGAACTCCGGCGCTATGTGAGAGATCTCTCCGATGCGGGGTACGACGTGCGCGAGCTGCGCGTCGATCTTCACTCACGTCTGCGCACGCCCTGGGTCAGCCTGGTGATGGTGCTGATGGCCCTGCCTTTCGCCCTGCGGGCGCATCACCAGGGCGGCATGGCAGCCGTCGGACTGAGCCTGGCGCTCGGGATCATCTATTACGCCGTGCACAGCGTGGGCGCCTCGCTCGGCAAGCTCGGCACGCTTCCCGCCGGCGTCGCGGTCTGGGGCCCCAGCCTGTTCTTCGCTAGTGTCGGACTCGCCATGATGCCTCGTGTACGAACCTGAGGCGCTCGCCTACCCCTGGATCCTGCCGGTCGGGGAACCGGATCGGCTCAGGGCTGCTCGGTGACGGGTTCCTGGAGCCGCTCGCGGAGGCGCGGCTGGTCGGGGGCCAGTTCGAGCGATCGGCGCCACTGACGCCGCGCCCGCGTCTCCTGCCCTACCCGCTCGTACAGCATCCCCAGGTGGTTGTAGATGGCCGGCTGATCGGGGGCAAGACCCTTCGCCCTCTCCAGAGCGCGGATCGCTTCCCCGTAATCCTCTTCCCGCGCCCGGAGTAACGCCAGCTGGATCCAGGAGTCGAGGTGATCGGGCTGTGACTCTACGGACCGCTCCAGCTCCTCGATCGCTTCCTCTCGCCTGCCGGCAGTCACGAGCGCCAGAGCCAGATTGTGGCGGGCGTCCGCATAACCCGGCGTGATGCGGATCGCTTCGCGGTAGGCTTCCTCCTGCTCCGCCGTCCTTCCCAGCACGCCGAGGGCCGCTCCGAGGTTGTTGTACGCTTCCGCGTAGCTGACGTCGAGCTCGATGGCGCGCCGAAATTCGCCCGCCGCCTCAGAGTAGTGCCCGAGGCCATAGTGGACGCTGCCCAGGCTGCTATGCAGCGTCGGGCTACGCGGAGCCTTCTCGAGGCCACGCTCGAGGATCACCACTGCCTCCTCCAGCCTGCCGCGCTCCTGGAAGGCCAGGCCGAGGTTGTTGTAGCTGCCGTGAAAATCCGGATCCGCCTCGATGGCGCGCTCGTACTCCCGCACCGCCTCCTCCCAGAGCCCGCGTGCACGAAGGAGATTGCCCAGGTTGTTGTACGCCTCGGCGTAATCGGGATCGATGCGTGAGACCTCCCGGTACGCGCGCTCCGCATCTTCACCCCGGCCCAGGGTCTCGTAAAGAATCCCGAGGCTGTTGTGCGCATCGGTGAAGTGCGCATCGAGCCTGACGGCGCGCCGGAAGCGGGCTTCCGCGCCGTCATAGTCCCCCTTCTCCATCAGGATGTTGCCAATGAGGTTCTCCACCTCAGGAAGATCGGGACGCTGCCCGCGCACCTCTTCCAGGATCTCCAGGGCGTGGGCAAAATCCTGTTTCTGCATGATGGCTCGTGCCAGATTGATCTTCACGGGAAAGAAATTCGGATCCACCCTGAGCGCCTCCTCGAACTCGGTGATCGCTTCGTCCACTCTCCCCTCGCTGAGGAACAGCGTGCCACGATTGTTGTTCACGTTCGATCCCTCGAGCGAAAGGTATCCCAGCGCCGCCAGCTTCTGTCGAATCTGATCGTCAGCCGCTGAGGTGATCGGATCCTCGACGGCGCGCCGGAGGACCGTCGGCTCGTAGCTGGCCACGGTGCGCAGCGGGTTGTTTTCGAGAAAGTCACCCCTCAATGCCTTCTCGAGGACATGCCCATCAAAATCCTCCGCTGT
>CBEVTG010000440.1:0-2447 GCA_965552745.1 uncultured bacterium | reverse complement strand
GCATCAACCAGCGGCCGGTCATCCGGCAGGGCCAGGTGGTTCACCGTGGTGACGTGCTGGCCGATGGTCCGTGCACCGACAGGGGCGAGCTTGCCCTGGGCCGCAACATTCTCGTGGCGTTCATGCCCTGGCGCGGCTACAACTTCGAGGACGCCATTCTGGTGAGCGAGAAGCTCGTCAAGGACGACTATTTCACGTCCATCCACATCGAGGAATTCGAGATCGAGGCGCGCGATACCAAGCTGGGCGCGGAGGAGATCACCCGTGACATTCCCAACGTTAGTGAGGATTTCCTCAAAGATCTCGACGAAAGCGGAATCGTGCGTACCGGTGCCTACGCTCGCTCGGGAGACATCCTGGTCGGCAAGGTAACACCGAAGGGTGAGACCCAGCTCACCCCCGAGGAGAAGCTGCTCAAGGCGATCTTCGGCGAGAAATCGGGAGATGTGCGGGACGCTTCGCTGAATACACCACCCGGCATCGAGGGTACGGTGGTCGATGTCAAGATTTTCTGCCGTAAGGGCGTCGAGAAGGACGCACGGGCGCTCTCAATCGAGGAAGACCAGGTCCGCCGCATGGATAAGGATCTCAACGATGAGACCCGCATCCTGCGCGAGGAAAACCGCAACAAGATCACTGAATTGCTCGAAGGTGAGGTTTTGTCGGAGCCCCTCAAGGAGCGGCGCCGGTCCCGGGAACTCCTGCCCGCGGGAACCATTCTGACGAGAGATGTGCTCGGCAAGCTGGCTGTCGAGGACATGGTGCGTGTGGTGGTCAAGGGCGCCAGCCGCAAACGCTCCGTTCAGGAAGTGCTCCTGAACCAGGAAAAAGTTCAGCAGCTGAAGAAGGGTGACGAGCTGGCCCCGGGCGTCATCAAGATGGTCAAGGTCTACGTCGCCATGAAGCGCAAGCTGTCAGTGGGCGACAAGATGGCCGGGCGCCACGGGAACAAGGGCGTCATTGCCCGCATCCTGCCAGAAGAGGATATGCCTTACCTTCCGGATGGTACGCCCGTCGAGATCGTGCTCAACCCGCTCGGTGTGCCTTCCCGAATGAACGTAGGGCAGATTCTGGAGACGCACCTTGGCTGGGCGGCCGCCGCACTCGGACTGCATTACGCCACTCCGGTGTTCGATGGTGCGCGAGAGCTCGATATCAAGGAGCAGCTGCGCAAAGCGAACCTGCCGCAATCTGGGAAAACAGTGCTGCACGACGGGCGCACGGGGGTGAGTTTCGAGCAACAGGTCACAGTGGGCTACATCTATATGATGAAGCTGTCTCACATGGTGGATGACAAGATCCATGCTCGATCGATCGGACCCTACTCCCTCATTACCCAGCAGCCTCTCGGAGGTAAGGCGCAGTTCGGCGGCCAGAGGTTCGGAGAGATGGAAGTTTGGGCCCTGGAGGCCTACGGTGCAGCGCACACTTTGCAGGAGCTCTTGACCGCAAAATCGGATGACGTCTATGGGCGGACAAAGATCTACGAGGCTCTGGTAAAGGGTGAAACCACCGTGGCCCCGGGATTGCCCGAATCGTTCAACGTTCTGGTACGCGAGCTTCAAAGCCTGTGCCTCGACGTTGAACTGATGGCAGCCAACGATTGAACGTTAATGTTCCAGGCTATTGCCTGGAACCAGGAGGAAGCCTTGAACAAGAGCTCCCCATTTCTCGACAAACCGCGCACCATCAATGATTTTCGGGCGATCCGCATCAAGCTCGCCTCCCCGGAGAAGATCCATTCCTGGTCCTACGGTGAGGTGACGAAGCCCGAAACCATCAACTACCGGACTTTCAAGCCGGAGAGAGAGGGACTGTTCTGCGCGAAAATCTTCGGTCCCGTGACCGACTGGGAGTGCCTGTGCGGCAAGTTCAAGCGTATGAAACACCGCGGCGTGATCTGCGACAAGTGTGGTGTCGAGGTGACGCAGTCGAAGGTGCGCCGTGAACGCATGGGGCACATCGAGCTGGCTTCTCCCGTGTCGCACGTGTGGTTCTTCAAGGGGCTGCCGAGTCGCATCGGGCACCTGCTCGATATCACCCTCAGGGATCTCGAGCGCATTTTGTACTTCGAAGCCTACGTCGTCATCGACCCGGGAGACGCCCCGGTGGAGGAGCGCGAGCTTCTGAGCGAGGATCGCTATCGGTCCCTGCGGGAGGAGCACGGGGAGCGTTTCACTGCCAAGATGGGCGCGGAAGCGATCAAGGAAATCCTGAAGCGCGTGGAGATCGACACGCTCGCCGACGAGCTTCGCCAGCAGATGAAGGAAGAGACCTCGGTGCAGAAGCGCATCAAGACCGCCAAGCGCCTGCGGGTCGTCAATGCCTTCCGCCGCTCCGGCAACCGGCCAGAGTGGATGATTCTCGACGTGGTTCCGGTGATTCCGCCGGAACTGCGCCCCCTGGTGCCGCTCGACGGTGGCCGCTTCGCAACCTCCGATCTCAAC
>CBEVTG010000439.1:0-2449 GCA_965552745.1 uncultured bacterium | reverse complement strand
TCAGCGAAATCTCCTCACGCGCCAGCCAGACCCCGGGCATGGAACGGGAGGTGGTTTGGCCGGGTGGGCGTAGCATGACCGCTGTCTTCTCTTATCCCAGGCTTGAACCGGGGGATCGGATTGCCGGACCGGCCCTGGTTGAAACAGCAGAAACCACGTGTGTGATCCCTGGAGAATGGCAAGCCGCAACGGACCGGCACGGAGCGCTCAAGGTTTGGCGGGATTGAGCAGCGAGGGAGCATTATGAGCCTGAGACCCATTACCGAGTACCTGTCCATCGATCTGGATAAGGAACGCTGGATTTGCCGGCGCTGCGGCCAGGACCTGGGAGACGCACGCGAGAACTACAAGCTGGGTCTTGTATTGCGCGCCCGGGATCCGAAAGAGATTCATTCATCCGGCCTGGAAGAGCCTCGCTTCTATCCGGACGCACAATGGTGCCGGGTGATTGAGATGTTTTGCCCTTCCTGTGCCAGCCTCATCGAGGTGGAGTACCTGCCTCCAGGCCACCCTCTGACACACGATATCGAACTGGATATTGATGCGCTAAAGAAGACTGCGGAAATGGAGAATAAATGAACATTTCCATTGAGTCCTCCGGCGCCTCGGTCAGCATCGATGTTGGTGGCACCTTCACCGATTGTTACCTGTCTCTGAACGGCAGAGCCTCATGGGGCAAGGCGGCCACCACACCCGATGATTTCTCACGTGGATTCCTCAATGCCCTGGCCGAGGCCTCCCGGGGACTGAACATTGAAGTCACCGAACTGTTGGCCGGGGCATCGCTGTTTCGCTACTCCACCACGATCGCGCTGAACGCATTGCTGCAGCGCGCCGGCCCGCGCCTGGGGCTGATCACCACGCGTGGCCACGAAGACATGCTGTTTATAGGCAATGGACGAGCCTGGGGAGACGGACTACCGATCAATGAGCAACGCCGGGTCGCCCAGGCCCAGATGCCGGAGAGCCTGATCCCACGGGACATGGTAGTGGGTATCGGCGAACGAATTGATTCTTTTGGACAGGTAGTCAGACCGCTCGTCGAGGAAGAAGTGCTCAACGGTTTACAGTACCTCGTCGACCGGGGAGTCCAGGGAATCATTGTTTCACTGTTGTGGAGTTCAGCAAACGATGAACACGAACAAGCCGTCAAGCGAATCATCAGTGAGGAGTACCCGGAAGTGTACCTCGGGAACATCCCGGTGCTGCTTTCCAGCGAGGTGGTTCCGAAGTGGCGCGAATATACCCGCACCACGACCACCGTTCTGAATGGCTATCTCCACAACGAGCTGACCAATCAGCTGATGGGCATCGGCGATCGCCTCCGGGATCTTGGCTACAAGAAGCCCCTGCAGATGGTTCAAAACACAGGAGGCGCTGCCAAACTCTCCCGCACGCGCGTAGTGGATACTTACCAATCAGGTCCGGTCGCCGGGCTTATGGGGAGTGGCGCACGGGCCCGTAGCCTGGGTCTCGAGAATGTTATCTGTACTGACATGGGGGGCACCAGTTTCGACCTTGGAGTGCTGGTTGGAGGAAGCCCGAAGTTTTATTCCGTGAGACCTGTTATCGACCGTTGGGCGGTTGATCTGCCACTTCTCGAAGTCAAATCAATTGGCACGGGGGGTGGCTCGATCGCCTGGTTGAATGAGACTTTTGGCAATCGGCTCGAGATAGGTCCGGCCAGTGCCGGTTCAATGCCGGGCCCGGCCTGTTATGGCCTGGGTGGCAGCCGTGCAACGGTCACTGATGCTGACGTGGTGCTGGGTTACATCAATCCGGATAATTTTCTCGGCGGGCGTATGGAACTCGATGCCGAGGAGGCACACGACGTCATTCGACGGTCCATTGCTGAACCTCTGGGCATCTCCCACGAGCAGGCAGCGCTTTCAATCAAGCGCATCGCGGATGAGAAAATGGGAGTGGAAATTTTCAAGGAAGTCGTGCTCAAGGGACTCGATCCCCGTGATTTTGCCCTGTTTGCGTATGGGGGCGCCGGCCCGACCCATTGTTGCGGTTATGCGCAGGCTCTGGGTATCAGCAGGATCTTTCTGTTTCCCGAATCTTCGGTGTTCTGCGCCTATGGCGCATCCACCCTCGATGTAGCGCATATTTATGAGCGCGCCAGGCCCCTGATACTTTTTGAGCCCGTGGACGGATCATACCTGCAGGATTTTGCAGCTTTCAACGAGGTGGTCGATGAGCTTGAAGGCGACCTGAGGCGTGACATGCTGGCGGAAGGCATCGATCTGGACGGAATGCAGCTCTCTCTTGAACTCGAGTTGCGTTACGGCTCCTCCCCGGTGACGCAGCGGATCCGCTGCAATACCCTGCGCCTGGAAAACCGGGAGGACGTCGAAGCGCTTTATCAATCCTTCCGTTCTCATCTTAAGGCACTCAGTTTCGGCGTTGACCTCCCCGAAGCCCCGGTCCGAATTGAAACCTTCGC
>CBEVTG010000438.1:0-2451 GCA_965552745.1 uncultured bacterium | reverse complement strand
ATCGCGGCCCAGGCCGGTGAGCACGGCAAGGGTTTCGCGGTTGTGGCCGAGGAAATCCGCAAGCTGGCGGAGCGCACTGCCAGCTCGACCAAGGAGATCGGTGCTCTGATCGGCACTTTTCAGACCGATACGGTGCGGGCCATCGAAGCCATGAAAGAAGGATCACGCACGGTTGAGGAGGGGTCATCGCTCTCCATGGAAGCCGGCCGCTCACTGGGTGACATCCTCTCCAGCACCCAGAAATCGTCTGCCATGGTCCGCGAGATCGTGCGCTCTGCCAAGGAGCAATCGCGTGCCAGCCAGTCGGTCGCAGGAGCGGTGGGCAGGGTGCGCGAGATGGTCGAGCAGATCAACAAGGCGACATCGGAACAGACGGTGGGGGCCGAGCAGATCCGTACGGCCGTGGAGAACATGCGCGAGATCACCGGCCACGTGAAGCGGGCCACCGTGGAGCAGAGTAAGGGCAGCAAGCTCATCACCCAGGCGATCGAGAGTGTCACCAGCATGGTGAGCCAGATTCACGAAAATTTCCTGGAGCATTCCAAAGGCACCGAGCAGGTGGTGGCGAGCCTGGAGCGCCTGAGATCGACCACAGCCAGCAACCTGGACAGCGTGCAGTCGATGCGCGAGGTCACGAGGCTGCTCCGCGAGCAGACTCAGCAGCTGCAGCGCGAGAGTGAGGGAGTACGGAGCCACTGAACGCCGCAGCCGGCACGGTCTGAGCAGCGGTGAGGTCACGGTAAGGAGGACAGCATGGAGTTCACGGACCAATCCCTGATGTGCACGGCCTGCGGGCAGTCATTCGCCTTCACGGCGCAGGAGCAGGAGTTCTACCAGGAGAAAGGGTTCCGGCACACGCCCAAGCGCTGCCGGGACTGCCGGCGCGCCAAACGCGCCATGCAGTCGGGCAATGGAAACGGCGCATCCGCGCACGGGGGCAACCACGACTCCTCTCACACTGCGCTCCCGTCGGATGGACAGCCGCCCATTCACGATGCGACCTGCAATACCTGTGGCACAGGCGTGCAGCTGCCCTTCAAGCCGGACGGTGTGCGGCCGGTCTTCTGCCGGCCCTGCTTCGATGAGCGCCGGCGCCAGTCCAGCAACTGACACTCTTCCCCGACATTCATTCGCCATTCTCCAGGGCCGATCATCCGTCTTCACGCTCCGCGTGCGCGGTTGATCTGATCGTCCGGTTGTTATACCTTAGTCGGCGCCTTCGCCCGTCGCTCTCCCGCGCACCGAGGGAAGATGCTCACGGCGATTGCGCTGTGCATGCCGCGTAGGGCTCGGGTACTCATCAGCCTGGCGCTGACTCTCCTCCTGCTTTACTTCTTCTTGCGCGGGGTTGATCTTCGTGCGACGTGGCAGGAGGTTCGTTCAGCCCGTCCGCTCTGGCTACTGGTGTGCGTGGTCGGCTCTTTCCTTCACTACTTTCTCAGGGCGGCGCGCTGGCGGATTCAGCTCAACGGCCCGGACAACCCGGTGCCCTACAGCCTGTGCCTCACCTGCACCTCCTTCGGTTACTTCGTCAGCGCCATCCTACCCGGCAGGGCCGGGGATCTGGTCCGCCCCGTGATGCTGGGGACCCGGGCGGGAATCAGCCGTTCCTACGCGCTGGCCACGATTGTGGTGGAGCGGGCGGTGCTGGATCCGCTCACCCTCCTGGCAATGCTGGGAGCCGTGATGGTGGCCGGCACGGCCGGGGCGGTTTCCTCCGACAGTGCCGGCTCGCCTCTGGAGCGCATCGGGACCCTGTCAGCCCTGCTTGGGGCGTCCATCCTGGCGGGAGTGATGGTGGCGGCCGGGTTGGTGGCGCGGCGCGAGAGGCTGCTGGCCTGGCTCCGGAGGTTTCCAGGGCGCGGACCCTGGTGGAGCCGGCTCCTGGACTCAGCGGAACACTTCGGCGATGGCCTGGCGAGCCTGGCCCGGCGGCGTGTCTGGCCCCCGGTTCTCCTTGGCTCGGCCCTGACCTGGGCGGCCGTCTGTCTGGCCATGTGGGCCGGGGTGCGAGCCTTCGGGGTGGAGCTCGGCTACGGAGGGGCCGTGGTCATTACCGTGCTTGCCGCTCTCGGAGTGGTCCTGCCCACACCAGGAGGTATCGGAGGGTTCCATCTAGCGGTACAATTTGGACTGGAGACCCTGTACGATGTGCCGGGGGAGCTCTCGGTCCCGGCCACCCTGGTGACGCATCTCCTGATGCTGCTCCCCGCTTTCACGATCGGAGGCTGGACGGCGTGGAGAGAGGGGCTGAGCCTGCTGGGCGCGTGGCGCCGTGACGAGCGCGAGGAGGTGTGAAACTGATGATGTGTCCCTTCTGTGGCCATAACGATGACCGGGTAGTCGACTCCCGGGAAGGGAAGGGTGGGCGGACGATCCGCCGGCGCCGTGAGTGCAACAGCTGCCAGCGCCGCTTCACCTCCTATGAGCGCATTGAGGAAATTCCCTACA
>CBEVTG010000437.1:0-2452 GCA_965552745.1 uncultured bacterium | reverse complement strand
GATCCACCTTGAAGAGAACCGGTGTCGCCGATGTCTGCGTGGCTGACTCCGGAGGGTTGTCCCGCGCATCGCTGGCCTGCAGGAGAAGCTCGTACCAGCCCTCATCGAGGTGGGCCAGGCTCCATGAATATTGGCCAGAGAGGATTCCGTCCGCCAGCAGCGACCATTCCTCGGAAGCCGCGCCCCGCAGCTTCAGGGTGGTCACTGGCCGGTCGCCGTCCGGGTCGGAGATCCGCCAGGAGACCGTTCGCACCCCGGCACGGTGGCGTTTCCTGTCGGATACCGGCGTCTCCGGAGCTGTCTCGCCTTTGTTCCAGCGGGGCAGGAAATACTCACCCGGAGGGTGCAGCTTCACGTGCTCGATGCGGGGCGGCCGGTTGACCGGCAGGTAAGACAGGCTCAACTCGCGGAGCCGGGTGGGACTCGGTTCACTCCCACGGTTGAGTGTGACGCGCAACTGCAGGTAGCGTCCCGTGGGAGAGGTGATGGGCGTTCCGGAGGCATCCACCATGGCGGGCGACCAGTCGCTCCATGCGGAGTCCGGGTTCGCACTGTTCCCCGAGCGGCTGAACAGCTCGATGCGGGAGCGTGGCAGATCTCCGGCGCTCCAGCGCACGCGCCCCCAGCGCGCGAACGAACCGGCATCGATCGGTTGGGTGACCAGGCTTCCTGATTTGGCCACCGAGTCTCCGGCCATGAACACCTGGCCCGGCCGACCGGTCAGGAGAAAGAGGCGGGCGTCCGCCGTCGTGCCGATCGATGTCACATGGCCGGCTTCCGGAGTTCCCAGCAGCGTCCAGCGGTTGGGGGCCTCCAGTCGGTATATGCGCGCGGGCTGGCCGGTTCCGAAGTAGAGCGTGCCTGCAGTGTCCACGTTCAAGGTGTGCAGCCACTCGTTCTTGGAGCGCCAGACTTCCCGGGCCGCACCCGTGGCGTCCAGCGCCAGGATGCGGGACTGTGGACTCAATGCTTCGGGCGGCTCGAGCGATTCGCTCAGGCTCAGTGGCCGGGATTCCTCTCCCAGCAGGAGGGGGGACTGTGAGTCGAAGGGAGAGGTGGTAAGGAGGTCTTCACCCTCCCGCCGCTCCCGGTCCCGGTGCTCGCGCCGTTTGTCCTCCCGCGTTGAATCCACCAGCCCCACGTAGATTTTCCCGTCGGCGCCGATCGCCAGGTCACTGACCTGGCGGGACCCGCCCTGTAAAAGTGTCCGGATCGTACCGTCCCTGTGAATCTCGTACACGAGTCCTCGCCCGTCCGTGCCCGCCAGGATGCTGCCATTCGTCCCCCTGGCCAGGGCGGTTATATGCGAATCCGGCGAGTCAAGAGCCACCCGGCCGCGTCCGCCGCTATCCACGCGGTAGAGCTTCCCGCGCCCGCCTGTGCCGACCCAGAGTTGATCCGCTTCATCGCTCAGCAGGCTCCAGATGTAGCGCTCCTCCACTTCAAAAAAGGGACGCGATTCGCCGCTCCGGTTCACGCGATAGACACGCCCGCGGGGCGAGGTTGCCACGTACAGCTGGTTCTTCGAGTCCAAAGCGAGAGCGCTCACCTGCATCTCCTCGCCCTGGAAGAGCAGGGTTGCGTTGCCATGCGAAGTAAAACGGTACACGCGGGCCGGGCTGGCCGCCCCGACATATAGATTGCCCTCGCTGTCCCGCGCCTGGCACAGCAGATAGGGAGCGCTCGAACCCGATACGAGGTTCAGTTTGCGAAGCATGGGTGAGAGGGAGAGCGAGCCATCGGAAGAGAGGGCGATTGCCTCCAGGCTCACGGGTTTCCAGGGATGAGAGCGGTCGAACCGCACTTCCCGGGTTTGTGACGCCCCCGCGATTCCGGCCGCCAGCGAGATCGCGCAGGCGCAGGCAACGCGAAGGCCCGTGCTCAACGCCGGATCTCCAGATAAAGCAGGCGATGGCCCTCGATCGTGGCGTCGATGGGAACGTACTCCTCCGCCAGACCTTGCAAGGGCAGTCGTAGAACTCCGCTGCCTCGCTGGGGCGGCGCAATGAGCACCGACTGGGTCGGGGGCAGGTTCGGGAGCCTTTCCCCCTCGGCATACAGGCCTGGATCGGCCTGTGCCAGGTTGACGTAGAGGCGATCGTTGTGGCGCAAGTGGTTGATGAGCCAGATCAGATGATCCAGATCGCGCGGAGCCGCCCCGGTGGCGGTCCCCTCGGCGCGGGCCAGCGAGAGCGCGTCCCCGACCTGCAGCAGGGCGCGGCCCTCCACGGCCTCCTCCGGGATCTCCAGGGTGATTTTCTCGATGCGGGAACGCTTGCGCTGAGGCAACACCTCGACGAACACGTCGAGGTTGGAGCCCGGAACTCCCCACGGCTGGTCGGTCCAGACCCGGCCCAATCGCGCCGAACGCCGGCCGGGTGTCAGTTCGATGAGAAGGTTCACCGCTCCCACCGGCGCGGCCCACTGGGAGGCCCTGCTGCGCGCCCGCGCC
>CBEVTG010000436.1:0-2454 GCA_965552745.1 uncultured bacterium | reverse complement strand
TACGACGTGCTGGGCTTCCTGGAGGAGCGGGCCCCGCTCGAAGCCTGGGAGCGCGACGTGCTGCACATCATCCGCGCCGAGGCCTACTACTTCTCGCCCCAGCGCATGACGAGGGTCATGAACGAGGGCTGGGCCTCGTACTGGCACAGCAAGATCATGACCGAGCGAGCTCTGAGTGACGCTGAGGTTATCGATTACGCGGATCATCACTCGGGAACCGTGGCGACCCAGCCGGGCCGACTCAATCCCTACAAGCTGGGACTCGAGCTGTTCAAGGATATCGAGGAACGTTGGAACACGGGCCGTTTCGGCAAGGACTATGACAACTGTGACGATTTGAAGCGTAAGCTGGCCTGGAACCGAAACCTCAATCAGGGCCGTGAGAAGATTTTCGAGGTCAGACGCTTCCACAATGACGTCACCTTCATCGACGAGTTCCTGACCGAGGAATTCGCCGCGCGCCACAAACTGTTCACTTACGCCTACAACCGCAAATCGGGCGCGTATCAGATCGCCAACCGCGATTTCCTGGAAATCAAGCGGCGCCTGCTTCAGCAGCTGACCAACCTCGGCCGCCCGTTCATCTATGGTCAGGACGGAAATTACGAGAACCGCGGTGAGCTCCTGCTCAAGCACAGACACGAGGGTGTCGATCTGCGCGATGATTATGCTCGAGCCACGTTGCAGAACCTGCAGAAGCTTTGGAAGCGTCCGGTCCACCTCGAGACCGTGGTCGAAGAGAAAGGCAAGATCCTGTCGTTCAACGGCAAGGAGATCAGCGAGACTGAAGTGAGCGTGGAGAGAGTCGCATGAGGTGCGTTCCATGAACAAAACCCGTCTCTTGCCGGCACCCCGATCGCTGGTGACGCAGAACCCGTCCCCGACGGGCCCAGAATCGGGCGCCCCGGCCTCCACCACGCAGACCGAAGGCCGGGAGCTCCGCAAGGTCCACACCTGCCGCCTGATTGGCTTCGCGAGCGGCAAAGGCGGGGTGGGCAAGAGCCTGCTGGTGGCGAACCTTGGCATCCAGCTCGCGCGCCAGGGCCGGCAAGTGACCCTCATCGATTGCGACATGTTGAGCTCCACCCTCCACTCCTATCTGGGGGCCGTACCCTCCAGTAGCGGCGTGGATGATTTCCTGGGCGGCAATTCATCCTCCCTCAGCTCCCTGGCGCGCGACACCTCGGTACCGCGCCTGCGCCTCATCCGTGGGCCGCGCGCACGCGGCAGAGCGCTTCCTTCAACTGAGGTTCTGCAGTCGCTGGCCATCGAGGCCCGTGAATTGTCCTCTGATTTTGCGCTCTTTGATCTCCCCTCGGGAATGCACCCCTTCAGCCTGGATGTCCTCAGCCTCGCCGATCGCGGTGTGCTGGTGACCACAGCCGAACCGGGCTCTCTGGAGGGCGCTTTCCATCTCGTGGAGGAGCTGGGCAGACGCCGTCTCGACGGGATGGAGGCTGACATCCGGCGGGCGGTCGAAACAGCTCTGGACAGCTCGGCGCTCGAGCGAGGCACGGTTTCCTGCCTCGACGCGCTGGCCGAGATCGATCCCGGTCTGGTGAACCGGGTCGCCGCCCGCTTCGCCGAACTTCGCCTGTCGTTCGTGGTGAATCAGGTGCGCGCCGACGCCGAGGCTCAGGCAGCTCTCAACCTGCGCAGCCTGAGCCGGCTCTACCTGGGAGTAGAACTGGAGTTTACCGGCGCGGTCGAATACGACCTGTCCGCCTGGCAGGCCACCCGACAGCGCAAGTCGCTCTCACAAAAGTATCCGAACGCCCCGGCCACGCGCTCCATCGAACAGATGGCAGCGCTGTTCTCCTCACGCGGGGATCCGGATCCGGTCTCGGAGCCTCGCTGGATACGCCTGGCCGAGCGCACACACTACCAGATTCTCGAGGTGCCGCCCTCGGCCTCTCAACGCGACCTGCAGCGCGCCTACGACCGTCTGCAGGCCATCGCCTCTCCGGAAATCGAGCAACTTGGAGGTGCGATCCACTGCGAGAGGATCCAGGCGGTGCGTTCGCGGATCGAGAGCGCCTACCGCACCCTTGTCTTTCTCGAACCCAGGAGCGGGTACGATCGTGGCCTGGTCTCGGCCGGCATACTGCGCTCCGAGGAGTTGCGCGATCTCAGCCTGGAGTTGAACGAGCCTCCCCCCCCTTCGCTCGCAAAAGGATCCTCACCTGCCAGAACTCCGGACAGGAGCGTGATGAAAGCGAAGAAACGACGGGCCGACACGGACGATCAGCTCGAGGAAGAAACGACGCAGTCCGCCACCTCCGGAGCCCCGCTCGCTTACACCGGGGCCGTCCTGGCGGCCCTGCGGCGTGAGCACGGCCTCAGCCTCGAGGCCATCGGAGCGGTGACCAAGGTGCGGATCACCCACCTGCGCTGCCTCGAGGAAGAGCGTTTTGGCTCCTTGCCGGCCTCCATCTTCCTGAAGGGATTTGTGAG
>CBEVTG010000435.1:0-2456 GCA_965552745.1 uncultured bacterium | reverse complement strand
CCCTCACCGCAGCCGCGAGCTGAGCGATAAGCGGAAGCCCGAAGAACCGCACCAGGACTGATTCTACAGAGGTTGCGCCGATCCGGTGTGTTCGCTTCCACAACCTACCACTACTGTCCAGGGTCAATGAGTGGGTCAACAGAACGTGAGTAAAAAACGTAGCTCCAGGATAGCCCCGTGTCGGCGGGAGTTTCTTCGCCGTGCGGTGGAACCGACTGAAGCGGCTCTGCACCGGCGCTGGAGCACCCCCGCCGGCTGCCTAACGATTCAACCCGGGCGGCGGACTTCCTGTCTCACCCTCGGTGATCGCAAACTCCAGCGTCTTCAGAACGCTTCCGTCGGCACCGCGCACCTCGATCTTCCACTGACCTGTCCAGCTCGGAAGCAAACGCTTGCTGCTCCAGGTCCGCCAGTTCGAGGAGCGCACCGGCAGGCTGATTCGAGCCCGCTCTTCGCCTTCGTGCAACCACACGTGCTCGATCTGGGTATCTTCCGATGCGCCCTCGATGTGGGTGTAGCAGAAGACCTGTCCGACCTGGTTCGAGAAAACGCTGTCGATGTTCATCGGCTCGCGTTCCTGGATCTCCAGGCAGGTCACCGCCCTCGATACCCTTACCTCCGGCCCAGCCTCCTCGGCCGCGAGATTCTGAGCGCCCAGACCGGCAGCGACCATGGTAGCGGCTGCGAGAAGCCCCCTCTTGAAACGAATCAACTCGCGCATAGTTCCTCCTCGTTCGACTGGTGGAACAATTCCACAGGCGTCTCTCTCCAAGGCGGATTCTGAATCCGTTCGCTCGTCCATGTCAAGACGATCGCCTCCGCCTCCACGACTTGAGGCGCCTGTACAGATTACGGGCCAGGGGCACATCAACGGCGAGGACGGCCAGGCCGGCGATGAGCAGCAGGACTCCCTGAAGCAACGGCAGGAACAGCCCGACAACCCCCAGGAGCAGCAGCAGGACACCGCTGGAAATGCGCATCACCTTGAAGACCTGCCCCGAGACCCCTGTCGCAACTTTCCTTGCAGCCGGCTGGGAAGGCTCTTCGCTCATGCAGAATTTCCCGGCCGCGCGTGGGCTTCCGGCGTCAGGTGGCCTCGGTAGACCAGCCGGGCCTCTCCGCACAGGGCGACCTCGTCCAGGCGTCCGGAGTTGCGCCGGAAACGAATGCTGATGGTTGCTCCCGAACGCACCCGGAAACGCAGAGGCGATCGCACGCCCGGATCGCGATGGGCCAGCACCAGGGCGGCCGCCACACAGCCGCTGCCACAGGCCAGGGTCTCGGATTCCACGCCGCGCTCGAAGGTTCGGAGAGGACGCACCCCTCGGCGGGGAGGGCCCACAAAATCAATGTTCGCGCCCGCCTGCAGGGCGGGGTGCCGCCTCAGGCGTGCAGCGAGAGGGGGTAACGGCAGGCTTTCCGGCACGCCCCTGAGCAGTACGAAGTGGGGAACACCCGCGAGGATTTCATAACCCCACACGTTCCGTCCGTCCACCCGCAGACACCGCCGGCGCGGCTCTCCCAGGGGGAACCCCAGGCCGGAGTCAACTCCGCCCCTGTGCACGCGCGCGCGGATCTCACCCGCGTCCGTGTTGAGCCGCACGATCCCGTCCCGACCCCGGCGCAGGGCCTCCCACCGCGCCAGGCAGCGGCTAGCGTTTCCGCAGAAAGGATGGCTGCGGCCGTCAGGAGTATAAAATCTCACCCGCAGCGCCCCGTCCTGGCGGCCCAGGATCACGGCCACCCCATCCGCTCCGACCGATACCCCGCGCCGGCAGACGGAGCGAACCCAGCGCCCCAGGGAGCGCGGCAGCCTCGCCTGGCGGGCATCGATCAGGATGAAATCGTTGCCGGCTCCCGAAAACTTGGCAAACGGTACCGTCGAGCGCTTTCTCATGGCTCAGCAACCGTCTCGCCGGACGTTCCAGGCCGCTCACCGGTGACAGCACGCGGCCGCCTCACGGTTCCGGACGCCGGATCCGAAGGCGCGCTTTCGTTCTTCTGTGGAGAGGAGTCAATGGCGGTCATGCGGTACTCGACGGCGACACCTTCCGCGGGCTCCACATCCAGCCAGGTGACATCCCAGGGGGAAAGATCTGTCACCTTTACCTCCTCCCCGCCCCCCAGGCGGCGGTAGACACGGTACCCGGCGAGATCCGCTTCGCGGTTCGGGGACCACAGCAGGCGTACACCCTCGCCCTCGATCACCAGCGTCAACCCCCTCGGCGCAGCGGGAGGAAAGATGTCACGATACGTCATCAGCTCCGATCGCACGACAGGCCCTGCGACCCACGTCCGCTCGCCCGCCTTGTGGCGCAGGCGCAACGAGTACCGGTAGCGCCCTTCCAGGCGAACGGAAGAATCCTCTAACTCCCCGGCGGAGGAAGCCACGCGAGCCAGCAGCGTCCTCGGCTGGTCGTTTTCTTCCCGGTACACCTCCCGACGGCCCTCGCTTT
>CBEVTG010000434.1:0-2466 GCA_965552745.1 uncultured bacterium | reverse complement strand
TCGGCCTCTCTGGTTAACAGGTGATCCGGCACGCGACCGAATCATACCCGTGCCCGTAAACCTCGCGGAACGTTTAGGAAAAACCGCACCGGGCGCACCCTGCAGGGTGCAACGGGAGGGGTGCCGGGTGGCGCGACTCGTGGCTAGGAGGGTATGGCTCCCCACCCCGATCACCGTTTCGAGTCTCTCTACGACTCGAAACAGGGTAGGAGTGGTGGCCCAAGGTGATCGGAGTTTCGAGCTCGGCTTGACCGGTCCGTCATGTTCTCGAGGGGCAGCAGCCGCGAGGTTGCTGCCGCTTCTTTCGTTCACTTCCGCCAATCTGGTGAAATCGATTCCCGAGGGACGGACATTCCCCTCCGTCCGGACCGACTTCCAGAGTGCTGCGGCCCTGGGGCTTCGCTTGCCGGATGGCTTGCAGCGGGAGCGTCCCCGTTGGCGGGGGGAGCCCTGCTAGGCAAGGCCCTTGTTCAGAAGGCCGAAAAGAAACGTTCCTCCTAGCCGGTCAGCTCCTTGACGGCGCGGTGAGCCTCCTGGATCGCCGCCTCTGTCATGGCATTGGAGGCGGCCCCGATACCGGCGAACGAGATTTGCCCGAAGCGTTTCCGTGCTGCCAGCCACGGTCGCTTCTCATCCGGCCAGTCATCAAACTCGTACGCCACTTCACCCTTGATCGGGTCGTACCCGTAGGCATACCCGTGAGGCCAGCGGTTGACGGTGATCGCCTCGATGTCCCTGGCCGGGTCGAACCCGCCACCGGATAGCATCCGTCCGAGCTGATCGCGGATGTTTCGCTCGAATGTTTCAAAACTGGTGCGCCGCAGATCTCTTCGTCCGGCACGGAACTGATCTGGAGCCGGCAGACCCGGACTGCACGGCACGCGGGTGAGGTGAAGAACCATCGGCTCTTCCGGCGAACGCGGGCAGCGATAATCACCCAGGCTCACCGGAAAATCGAGCGTGGCGCTCGTGTGGTAGCTGCCGGGGCAGAAGGCGCTCTCGAGGCCCAGTTTGTGAAACGACGTCCAGTTACGAATCAGGACGTTCGTGTAGACGAGGGGAGCCCGGAGCGTGTACGAAAGCGCTGTGGCCTGGGGTTTTGGAATCTCCGGGCAGAGATAGGGAACCATCGCGAGGTAACCTGCGAAGACACATTGACGCGCCTGGATCCGTTCTGTTTTTCCCTTCCGGACATAAGTCACCCCGACCTCCCCCGTGGCCGGTTTATCACCGAGGTGCCGGATGCGCATGACGGTGCTGTTGAGCCGGATCCGAACCGGGCTGCTCTTCTCATCGAGGCGGCCGTAATCGAACCTTGCCGTGACGATATCCTCCATGGAGTTTCCGGGGGCGACCGCCGGAATCATGGAGCGCACCAGCAGGCGGGAGACGGAAGCGTTTCCATCGGGAAAATGGTGGATGTACGGTTCGCTTCTCTCGTACCTCTGAAGTCCCAATCCCTGAAATCCTGGATATCGGTTGAGCAGGCCGACCCAGGCGGGAAGAGCGTCGGCGCCGATGCACCACAGGCCCAGCCGGAGGGTCTGGAAGTAGGGAAGCGCATCCTCATGAACCTTGACGGCCTGCGTGAGGTAATCTTGGTAGGTCATGCCGCGAAGGTAGGCTGTCTTTTCCTCCGGGCTCAGGTTCGGAAGGTAGTCCACACGTTCTTCGTAGACCCGGGCAATGCTCTTGCGTCCCTGATCCGAAAGCGGTGCAGTGGCGAGAAACTCCTTCCAGGGCAGGCTGCCCGCTCCCACGATGAGACGATCGGTCCCGAACGTCTCCTTATCGAAAAAGACTCCTCGGCGCAGGTTCAACGATCCGTAAAGGTCCTGATCGAAAGCAGTGTAGAACCGGTCGGGTTCAACGCCCAGCTCTCTGAGCAGCGCGGTCGCCTCAGGTGGAAAGTTTGCCGGATCCTCGAGGGTTTGGGTGCCGCCGTAGCCAATGAGCAGGCGATCGCCATAACGAAATTCGTTGCGTGTTGCGTGCCCGCCAAAATCGTCGTGGTTGTCGAGCACCAGAATCTTCGCCCGCGGTCCTGCTGCTTTGCGGAACAAATAGGCCGCTGAAAGGCCGCTGATGCCACCCCCCACCACAGCCAGATCATACGTTTCCCCGGTGTGCGTTACTGCAGAGGGATCCACCCTGAAGCCGTCCCTCAGCTGGTGTGCCACCTCGAATGAGCCTTCATGGCTTCCCCTCATCCCCGTCAACTCCGGCGGGTAGTAATCTCCGGATTCCCCTGGGGAGATCCCGTGCGGGCTACAGGCGTTGAGCCAGCTCGAAGCCAGGATCGACCCCGTGATGGCAATGCTGACTCCATTCAAAAAATCACGGCGGGTAACCGGGCAGTTCATCCCCAGGTTACGGTCATTCGAGCGGGTCATCGGAGACCTCCTCACTTCAGCTTTGAGCTTCCCCCGATTTGGTCGACACTATCTGATAGGCGGATTAGATGTC
>CBEVTG010000433.1:0-2468 GCA_965552745.1 uncultured bacterium | reverse complement strand
GATCGACAAAACCTGGGAGCGCTCGAACTCCCGAACCTGCTCTCCGATCACCCGGACCTTATCCCCTTCGATGTGGAGCTTGCCGGTCGCGGTGATCTCACCCAGAAACCTCACCTGCATGATCTGTGCGGATCTCACCTGTTTGATGTCGACCCAGTCCAGGGTCAGGGTATCCAGTTCGTCACTGTCAAACTCCAGTTCGTCCTCGTACATGACGATAATCTCGCCCTTGAGCCATTCATCCGATTTGAGCTGAATCCAGTCGAACTTTTCCGGCATGGGTTCGGAAGGCTGCCACTCCTGGAGAGTCTCCTCCGCCAGAGCCGGCCCCAGGAGTAAAACGAACACCGCAAGAAATATGAGTGTGGCGCGGAATTTCACGCCAGATCCCGGATGGAAGATGGCCATCGCTCTTTCTATATCCGGAAAGGTTTCCAAGGTGAGGGGTGCCGGGAGCGCAGATTTCAACCGCCCGATTTTTCGATTTCCTTGCGGGCGTCGTTGTTGGCGCGCTCAACCTTCCTGGCCATCTCTTTCTTGTGATCCTGCAGCTTGCGCTGGATGGCATCGTCCGAGACACCCAGGATCTGAAGCGCCAGGTAGGCGGCATTGCGGGCTCCCGCAGGACCGATGGCCACGGTTGCCACGGGAACACCAGGGGGCATCTGCACGCTCGAGAGCAACGCGTCCAGGCCGCCGAGCGGCGACGCTGCCAGCGGCACGGCAATGACCGGCAGGGTCGAGTGCGCCGCCAGCGCGCCGGCGAGGTGATTGGCCATGCCGGCGCCGGCGATCAGCACCCGAACGCCGCGCTTCGCAGCTCCGCTGGCAATCTCCGCGGCGCGCTCGGGCGTGCGGTGCGCGGAGGCGATCTCGACCTCGTGTGTGACGTCGAATTCGCGCAGTATCTTGACCGCCTCCATCATGGCGGGCAGATCGGACGCGCTTCCCATGACGATGGAAACACGGGCCTGTGGCTTGGTATCCATGATCATCAGCCTCCGGCGCCACCCTTGAGAACAGCCACTGCCTCACGTCCAATGTCGCGCCTGTACTGCATCCCCTCGAAGCGGATCTGGGAAGCCGCGGCGTAGGCACGCTCCACCGCCTGCGTGAGATCCGTCCCCAGAGCAACGACGTTGAGCACCCGGCCGCCCGAGGTGAGGTACTCGCCAGCCTCGTTCTTCCGGGTGGCGGCATGGAAGACGAGCACGGGGCCAGAAAAATCTGCATCGAGCCCCTGGATGGTCTTTCCGGTCTCGGCCTTCTCGGGGTAGCCCCCCGAAGAGAGCACTACACAGGCTGCCGCCTCTCGCCGCCAGTCGAGCTTCACGCGATCCAGGTGCCCTTCACAGGCGGCGTGGAGCACGGGCGCCAGATCCCCCTTCAGGCGCGGCATCAGAACCTGGCACTCCGGATCTCCGAAACGGGCGTTGAACTCCAGGGCTTTCGGCCCCTTGTCGGTCAGGATGAGGCCGGCGTAGAGCACGCCTTTGTAGGGCCTGCCCTCCTCGGCGAGCCCGGATATGGTCGGGATCATGACCTCGTTGAGAATCTGCTTGAACATCTCCTGGTTCAGCATCGCGGGCGAGTAGGCCCCCATGCCACCGGTGTTGGGACCTTTATCGTCGTCGAAAGCCCGCTTGTGATCCTGGCAGGTGACCATCGGAAGCACCCGGCTACCATCCGAGAGCACGAAAAAGGAGGCCTCGCGTCCATGCAGGAACTCCTCGACGAGGATGCGCTGCCCGGCGCTGCCGAATTTTTTCTCCACCATCATTAATTCGATCGCCTGCTGTGCCACTTTGCGATCTTCGGCAATGATCACGCCCTTGCCGGCCGCCAGGCCATCGGCCTTGATTACCGCCGGGAAGATGGCCTCCTTTGACTTGATGTACTTGAGAGCCTGTGCGTCGCTCTCAAAGACCTGAAACTCTCCTGTCGGAATCTTGTGCTTGAGCATGAACTGCTTTGAGAAGATCTTGCTGCCTTCGATCTCGGCGGCTTTCTGGCTCGGGCCGAAGATCCGCAGCCCCCTCTTCTCGAACTCGTCCACGATGCCAAGCGTCAGAGGAACCTCGGGCCCCACGACCGCCAAGTCGACACTGATCCCCTGGGCGAAATCGGCAAGCTCCACTGTGTCAGACGGTTCGATCGGCACACATCGGGCAACTCCCGCGATGCCGGCGTTTCCGGGAGCGCAGTAGATTTCCCTCTTGTCTTCTCCACGGGCGAGCTTCCAGCAGAGCGAATGCTCGCGCCCACCACTCCCGATGATCAGAATGCGCATGCGATGGCCAGAAAAAGAAGAAAGGCAGTATTTCACACCGCCTGAGCCTGTGTCAACAACGAAATCAACGTAATTATCTGATACACAAAGACTTATACGGCTCGTTGCATTGTCTACTTCCGTCACCTAACTTGAAGTGCACCATGTGGAAGCGACGCAAGCCGCCAGCACCCGATCC
>CBEVTG010000432.1:0-2486 GCA_965552745.1 uncultured bacterium | reverse complement strand
GACCGACGGCACGACCGGGTCCGAAGCGTGTGCAGATCTCTCCGGCGAGGTGCGTGGCGCGCGTCTCGTCGAGATCAGCCAGAACCACGTGCGCCCCCTCCGCGGCCAGGCGCTGGGCGATGGCTGCTCCGATGCCACCCGCCGCACCCGTGACCAGGGCAACCCGGCGCGAGAGTTCCTTCTCCGGAGGGCGGAGGGTCAGCTTGTACAGCTCCAGGGGCCAGTACTCTGCGTCGAACGCCTCCCGCGGGCTCATCGAGGAATAGCTCGAGATGGACTGGGCGCCGGCCATGATCTGTATGGTATGGCGGTAGACATCCGCGGCCACGCGTGCCGCCTGAGCGTCCGGGCCCAGCGTAATCATTCCGACGCCGCGCACCAGAACCACACGCGGAGCGTCTTCGAGCATCGGCATGTTGCCCCGGTTGTGTTTCTCGTAAAACTTCCGGTACTCCTCCGCGTAGCCCCCCACGAGTTCACGAACCTGCCTCTCGTAGGCCTCCTCGAGTCCCGGTACACCGTTCGGGTCGTGGAGTCTGGGTGGCGGCAGGACCAGGGGCCAGCCCTTGACGTTCATCAGATGATCGGGGGTGGCGGCTCCCACGCGGGAGAGAGTGGGTCCCTCTTTCGAGCCGATGAACTCCAGCAAATCATCGGAGTCCTCAAACCGAAGGATGGTATGGCGGCGGGTCTGCAGGGTGCCGCGCAGGAGCGGAAGCAGTGCCGCAGCGCACCGGTGTCGTTCCGGCGGGGAGAAAGGAGACACCTCCGGCGGTCCGAAAACGCGCCGGCCGCGCGCGTGTTCGGCCAGGTACTCTTCCGCTCGCGTATTGAATTCGATATGCGTCTGGTACGATTCGCGGGAGGTCTCGGCCCAGGTGATGAGGCCGTGTTTCTCGAGCACGCACCCACGGGCCTTGGGGCTCTTGTCCACTTCCTGTGCGACCCGCCTGGAGAGCTCGAAGCCCGGGCGCTGGTAGGGGATCCAGATGATCTCCTCACCATAGACAGCTCGCGTGTGCTTGAGTCCATCGGTGTTGTTGGTCAGCGACAGGACGGAATCCGCGTGCGAATGATCGACGTGCCGGAAGGGGACGAATGCGTGAAGGAGTGCCTCGATGGACGGCCGGACAGAATCGGGCTCCACCAGACAGTGAGCCAGGAAGGCCACGATCTCCTCGTCCGTCATGGTCTCGCGGTCTCGGAGCGGCAGGACATCGTCGAGGCGGACGCCCGGGAACAGATCTGCCTGGACGGTGCGCAGGTCTGATCCGCTTCCTTTTACGCGCAGAACCTTTACCTCGCGACCCCGGAAATCTTTTTCAATCAGCTTGGATGAAGTGTTCCCGCCGCCCCATAGCACCAGGTTCGACTCGGCGCCGAGGAGAAGAGATCGGTACACCAGTTCATCCAGTCCCCGGTGCTTGCGGGCTTCGGTATCGTTCCATCGGTTCTGCACGGTGACTAAATCACCTCCCTGTGGCCACGGCTATTATACGCGCGAAGGGGTCCCACCCGGCAGCGGGTGTGCTGCGCGACCGGTTCGTACCGCCGCAGCGCGTTCAGCCTGTGGTAGACTCGCGCCGGTTTCATAGTACGCAGGACATCGGACATGTCTCAGCGGAGGGAACGGTTGCCATGTTGAGGAAGCTCGATTCGTTTCGGTGGCTGGCGCCCGTGCTCCTGCGAGCGGTAGCAGGAGTCATCTTCGTCGTCCACGGATACCAGAAGCTTTTCAGTGGCATGGAAGGCTTTACGCAATACGTGACCTCGCTGGGTTTCCCGGGCTTCATGGCCTGGGTGGCAGCGGGGACGGAGTTCTTCGGCGGGGTGGCGCTGATATTGGGTCTCTTCACCCGCTGGGCGGCGCTCGGCGTCGGCTGCGTGATGCTGACCGCCATCCTCAAGGTTCACTGGAGCAATGGACTCACAGGCGACAATGGTTATGAATACCCGCTCACCTTGCTGTGCGTGGCGGTCAGTCTGATCTTGATGGGTGGGGGAACGCTCTCTCTCGATCGATACGCAATCGAGAGACGCTGAAGCTGACTGAGGCTATCGGGGTCAGCGAAGCCGGTAGGTGATAAAGCCGCGCGTCAGATCGTAGGGGGAGACGCCCACGGTGACAGAATCGCCGGCGATCACACGAATCCGCATGCGCTTCATTCGGCCGCTCAGGCGGGCCAGGACCTCATGGCCCGTTTCGCACTTGACGCGGAAGTTCCCGCCGCCGGTTACCTCCGTGACAACACCCTGAACGGAAATTAGATCGTCCTTACTCATTCAACCTCCATGGAAACAGTGGCGGTGCTCAACTCCACCCTGCGGCGGGGTATCGACCAACACGCATTATCGTACTCGAAGCTCGAATCTGTCCAGGGTAATTTCTTCCGTGAGGTTGCGCACCGCAACTACCATGGTTTGCATCCTCAGTACTTCAGGGGCAGGGCTGAGGCAGGCTGCGCTCGATGCCCAGGCTGTCGAAG
>CBEVTG010000431.1:0-2493 GCA_965552745.1 uncultured bacterium | reverse complement strand
GACGCGCCTGCAACGGGAGTTTGCCGCCGCGCGGCGGCCGCTGATCGTTCTTGATTATGACGGCACACTCACCGGGTTCGAGGCCGAGCCCGGCCACGCCCGGCCCGACGCCAATCTGCTGAGTCTGCTGGAGAAACTCTCGAAAGTACGTAACCTCGAGGTTGTGCTCTTGAGCGGCCGCGACCGCGAGACGCTGGCGCCCTGGTTCGGACACCTGAATATTCACCTGATGGCGGAGCACGGTTTTTTCCTGCGTCCTCGTGGCAAAGAGGAGTGGGACGAGCTCGCATCCGATTTTGATCACTCCTGGCTGCCGGCGGTCGAGGAAGTGATGATCAGCTACCTGGCGCGTACACCGGGATCGTTCATCGAGCGCAAGCATTCGGGTCTCGCCTGGCATTACCGCAAGGCCGAGCCAGAGCTGGGAAGGCGGCAGGGTCTGGAGTTGGCCCATCACCTGACCGAGTCTTTCGCCAACCGGCCATTGCGGGTTCTCAAGGGATCATGCGTGGTGGAGGCACACCACCAGGGGATCGGCAAGGGATGGGCCTACCACACGCTCCTTCACCGGCTGGGGAAACGGGATTTCGTAATGGCCGCCGGCGACGATCGCACCGACGAGGATATGTTCCGGGCCGTGGAATCCGGCGTGTGGTCGATCAAGATCGGTGCGGGCGTGACGGCGGCGCGTGTCCGTCTCGAATCACCGGAAGCGCTGAGAACGCTCCTCGCCCTGGCGCTCGAGGCGCGCTCCCGCTATCAGAAAGCTGACCGCACACCGGCCGCCACCCCGAGATCGGGTACGGCCGACCTCGCGAAGCCCACCGCCGCCACGCGCGGTTCCGCGGCTCCGCGTCGATCCCGGACGCTCGGCAAGCGTTGAGGAAACACCCTCACATCTGACGCAGGACCGGCCGGGTAAGACAGGTCGGACCGCCCATTCCCTTCAGAGAGATATCGCTCGCTTCAAACTCGTAGACGGTACAGCCCTGCGCTTTCATGCGATCGCGGGTGATGGTGTTCCCCGCGATCATCAGCGCCTCGCGCGGTGCAAGGGTGAGAATGTTGCAGGCCTGGGTCGCAACCTCCTCCTCAGGAATGTCGATCAGGTTGACGCTTCGCTCCTCGAGCCATTCGTAGAGGGGAACGGGCAGCAGCCGGCGGTGAACCACGGCCAGGTTCTCGTCCAGCAGGCTGATGAACGACTGCAGGTGCAGAACCTCCCCCGGCCCGTTCCCGTAGCTGAGCTGAAATTCGATCACCTCAATCCCATTCGGCTGGAGCATCTGCCGCAGGGCTTCGATCCCCACCGCATCGGTCCGGAAACCGCGGCCGACGGCGAGCGTGCGTGGGTCGAGCCACAGCGTGTCCCCCCCTTCCGCGATTGCAGGCGCCTCAATTCTTCCCAGGACTGGCACGTCCCATTTTTCGAGGGCGGCGGCGAGCGCTGCTCCCTCTCCGCGGCGCTGCGGCTTGCCGGTGTTGAAAATCACAGCCCCGGCATCGGTCATGATCCCAGCGTCGTGAGCGTACATCGAATCGAGACCGGTGCGCTCGTCCTCCGGGAGATACAGCGCCTCGGCGCCCGCCTCCTCGATGAACATGACAAATTTCCGGTGCTGGTCACCGGCCAGCTCGAGATCGGGCGGTGCCGTATAGGCCAGATTCTCCCACTGCTCGGCGACGCGATCGGTATTCACAAACGCCTCCTGCGGCCGCTTGACGATGACTCTCTTTAGCGGAGCGACCATGCTCTGTCCGCCCCAGTTCGATGTCATGGGGTTCTCCTTTTGGGCGCGCTCATCCTGACTCTTTCGTGTAGACCCCCTGTCCGATAATCTAGTGGGTAGTTTGCCTATGGTATCGTTTCGAGACGAACCATTCCAGGGGTTGAGCGCGAGTCTTCGGGAAAGATCGTGTTTAAGGCGGGGGGATCAGGACACGAGAACCGGTTTCTCCACGGACACGGTGTTTGCCGGAACGGCGCGGCCCGCCGCCCAGCGCCGCAGGGACTCGATCTTCTCGCGGTAGGTACGGCTGAGAGGGACCGTGGAGAGGATCTCCTCGACCAGGATCGAAGTGTCGAGCTTCTTGCGATCCGAGAAAGCAGCGTACAGCGCCGATACGATGGCCTGCTCAATCTCCGCGCCGCTGAACCCTGTTGCTTCCTCCGCCAGACGCGAAAGATCGAATGTTTTCGGATCCTGCTTGCGCCGTGACAGGTGGATGCGGAAGATTTTCTCGCGGGCCGCAGCGGACGGCAAATCAACAAAGAACACTTCGTCGAAGCGTCCCTTGCGGAAGAGCTCGGGCGGGATCGACTCGATGTCGTTGGCGGTTGCGACCACAAAGACCGAGGCCTTGCGATCCTGAAGCCACGAAAGGAACGTACCGAGGAGCCTGCGGGACAGACCGCCGTCGTTGTCGCTGCCCTTGCTGGAGAACCCCTTCTCCACCTCGTCCAGCCACAGGACGGAAGGGCTCATGGCTTCG
>CBEVTG010000430.1:0-2501 GCA_965552745.1 uncultured bacterium | reverse complement strand
GTTTTAACGGGAACCGCCTCTGACAGGGCGAAGTTCCACGAACACACTCCCCCAAAATGCAGAGAGCCCCGCCTGGGCGGGGCTCTCTGCATCGGGTGTGCCAACGGTCAGATCTTTAGCTTGCCATCCTTGACAATGGTACGACCATCCGCCTCCAGAGTGGCGTTCGGGAGGAAGAACGTGGCCGCGAAGTCGGATCGGTTCTCGGTCGGCGCCCAGGTGACACCGCCGATGCCGAGGGTCACCAGACCTTCCATCTCGTAGGAGCGGAAGGATGACCCGGGGATCAGCCGGCTCTGCGGGTTGAGCCCCACATCGATGACCGCGATCCGGTCCTTGTCGCCGCTGGAGAGCGCCAGGGCCTCCTTCAGAATCTCCGCTCCCTTCGCCGCGCTCAGCTTGACAACCCGGCCCTCGCGGAATTTCAGCGTCAGATCCTCGATCTTGATGCCGCGGTACTGAGCGGCCTTAACCTTCACCACGCCGTCAGCGGCGGTCTCCAGCGGGGAGGTGTACGCCTCACCGGCCGGCAACCAGACATTCCGCGCCTGGTGCTCCCGGTTGGCTGTCTGGGGCTCGAGAATGCCGCTGTTGAGAACGATCGGCCTGCCCGCCAGGCTCATCGTGAGGTCCGTCCCGTCGGCCGAGGTGAGACGAAGCGTGCGGGCGTCCTGCAGCGCGGCACGCACCCGCTCGCCCCGGGCATGCAGTTCGTTCGGGCTCACGTTCACGGCGCTCCAGAAGTAGCGTTCGAGCTTCTCGAGCGAGGTGCCGTAGAACTCCGCCTGCTGCTTGGAAGGAACACCAGCGTTGCCCAGGGTCACGCTGCGCATCGGGCTGGCCTGGATCCGCTCCGCCACGCTTTGGTTCGCCTTGCGCACCAGCGCCAGACGGTGTTCCGGAACCTGTGCGAACATCGCGGGGGAGTCGGGTGCTGCCAGATTGATCGTCCCATCAACAACCCGTAGCAACTTCACCGGGAAGGTCGGGGTGCTGGCAAGAAACGCTTCCGGTGTCTCTTCGATAATTCGCCGGGTCAGCCGCGCAGAGCCGTAGACAATCAGCGGAAATGCACCCGAACGGCGAATGGCCAGGGCCAGCTCCTCGGTCAGCTCCCGGTTGCTGAGATCCGTGTTCACTCGGATGGTCTCATCGGGCTTGACTTCCAGCACCTCAGCAACGATGCGGGCTGCGATGTCCGCGGGATTCGAGGCGGCCATGGCCTTTGACACCCCCGCCGTCCCGGATGCGGCGGCCTTGGAGTCTCCAGCCAGGGGGGACGGCGAAAGAAGCCACGCTCCGACAGCAATGATCAGGATGGTTAAAACGGGTACGCGATACCTCATGTCGATTCTCCTCAATGAGGAAACGAGGACGTTCTCGGGGGGACGTCTGAAGAGGCCTGCCAGGCGATGGAGCGGGCGCTCACCTCCTCTCGTCACATACCTGCTGCGGCCAAACGGAAAGTTCGAGGCCGCGGGAGAGACAAGCCGACTCAAAAAGCCGTCTGTTTATTTGATTGTTTAACACACCTCTCACCCTCGATCAAGGATTCTGATCGGCGACCCTGGCAGAAGTCCCGGTCTTGCGGAGGAGTCGATCCCTGCAGCCGCTCAGGCGCTGCGGGCGGCCGGCTGCGTGCCGGTCCAGCGTCCCCAGCGCAAATCTTTCAGGACCTGATGTGCTGCGTTGTAGCCGGGGGCGCCCGTTACGCCACCCCCGGGGTGGGTTCCGGCACCGCACAGATACAGTCCGGCTACGGGAGTCCGGTACTGTGCCCAGCCGGGCACCGGCCTCATGAAGAAGAGCTGCTCGAGCACCAGGTCGCCATGGAAGATGTTCCCCTCGGTGATTCCGTATGTGCGCTCGAGATCGAGTGGCGTCACCACGTGGCGTGCCTCCACCGATCCGGGCACGTTGGGCGCGTATTCGCCGATCGTCTCGATCACCCGGTCGCCGAGAAACTCCCGCTTCTCGTCCCAGGTCCCCTCCTTCAGATGGAAGGGGACGTACTGCACGAAGCAGGTCATGATGTGTTTGCCCTCGGGCGCCAGTGTCTTGTCGACGTTGGAAGCCACCACACAATCGACCCACAGCTCATCGGGAATCTCGCCCAGCCGCGCCCGGTCATAGCTGCGCTCGGCGAATTCGAGAGAAGGAACGAGTTCCAGACAGGCGCGTTGGGCGGGGTTGATGTCGGTGCGCATGCCGTTGATCTTCGGCTCCTCACCGAGGACGAGGTTCACCTTGGCACAGGGCCCGTCCATCTTGATCCCGCGTACCGCCTCCCGGAACTCTCCAGGCAGATCCGAGGCTTCCAGCAATCCAAGGAAAGTGCGCTTCGGATCGGCATTCGAGATGACGGTCCTGGCCGGGAGCTCGGTGCCGTCTTCCAGCGGGGCCATCTGTTCAGCGGTAACGTGCATCAGCCCCAGTTCGGTGGTCTCGGGCGTGTCGGCGATCCAGACGCGAAAGGTGTGGCCCTCGATCCGCACGTCGGT
>CBEVTG010000429.1:0-2508 GCA_965552745.1 uncultured bacterium | reverse complement strand
CCCGGAAGGAGAACCACCCGTCCTGGGCTCATATGTACTGGATGATGATGACTGCCCAGATCGGCTTCGCAGTGGCGTACATCGTATGAACCAGAGAACGATCCGCTCTCAACCACAGTGGTCCGCGCGAGCCATCCTGCGGGTGCTGCTGCGCACCGCGGCCGCTGGGATGTTGCTCATGACTCTGACGGGATCCGGATGTATCCCCAGCGCATCCGACCGCAAGATCTCGGAGGGGAACAACTACTTCGATAAAGGGGAACTACGCCGCGCGCGCACGCGTTATCACGAAGCCCTGGCGATCGATCCTCAGAACTCGAAAGCGTATTACGCGCTGGGCGTCATCGCCTACACGCAGGGAGTCTATTCCAGCGCCCGGATCAACTTCGAACGCGCCATCGGTCTCGAATCGCGCGACCCTGACTTCTGGTTCCACCTTGGGAACACCTACTCCCAACTGAAGCAACACCAAAAGGCGGTGGACTCCTACGAGCACGTGATTGTTCTGGAGCGACTTTACCCTGAGGTTTATTACGCGAAGGGAATCGCGCATTACAACCTGCGCGAATGGCAGCGGGCGCTTTACGAACTGGAACGATATCTGCGCTACTCACCGGGCGGAGAGCGCAACAAGACTGCCTACCAGCTCATCCACACGCTGAAGAAGGGCGGCATCCGGTCTCCGGCCGATGTCGAGCCCGCCACTAGGCCCTAGCGAGTTTCCGCCGATCCATCGGCTTCCGCCGTGTCTTCCGCAGGCTGCTCCGTCGCCTCTTCCGGGGCGGCAGCTCTGCCCACCACGACACGCGCCGGACGCAACGTGCGTCCGGAATAACGGTAACCTCTCTGCACCACCTCGATAACCCTGCCATCCTCTTCGGCCTGATCGATTGCGCGCACCTCGATCGCTTCGGCCACTTCGGGATCAAATTGACTGTTCGCCATCTCGATCTCCTCGACTCCCTGTCCGGCGAGCAGACGGCGCATTTGTGAGAGTACCTGATCGACACCGCGCGCCACATCGTTTGCCCGGGGCGCCTCCCCCACCGATCCGAGTGCGCGCTCGAGGTTGTCCGCGACCTCGAGCAGTTCCCGGAAAAGATCCCCTTTGGCAAGGGAGACCCTGCGATCAAGGTCGCGGTTCATACGCTGGCGGATTCCATCGGCCTCTTGCTGCATCTGGCGGTAGGCTGCTGTCAGCTCGCGCAGGCGCTCGCGACTTTCCTCGAGCTGCGCCTGCAACTCCTGGACGTACTTGGGATACACGGAATCTTCCGAAGAATCGGATTCCTGCTCACCGCCGCGCTCTTCTCTGGCCCAGAAGCGACGGTCCACGACCTTCATCGGATTCCGTTTCCGTCGTGGTTGCCGCTCAGCGGCACCATCCCCGGCGGCCGCGGCCCCCGATTCATCCTCCAACGGGACGCTCTCTTGTTTCTTTTCGTTCATGACAGCTCCATGGTTACGTAGTGGCGGAAATGTCCGCGCTGGATCAAAAGCAACACCGAATGGCGTCCCAGGCTGCGGGCCACGGCCCTGCGAAACGCGTCCACGTTGCGCATGGGGAGCCCATCCATTTGAATCACCACATCACCGCGGCGGAATCCCCTCTGCGCGGCCCGGCTGCGCGGGCGCACTTTGTCGATAAGGACTCCGACCTCCGCCTTGAACGGCACCTGCCCCCGCCAGGATTCGGGGATTGGCCGAACCGCAATGCCCATGACGTCGTAGGCCAGCTGCTCGGCGGCCTGCAGTGGGAATTCCTGGACCGTCACCTCGAGTTCGAGGTTCTCGCGGTCGCGCTCCACACCCAGAAGGATTTTCTCCCCCGGGCGCAGCTGGCTCAGGGCGGTGTCGAGCTCGAAGCGGTTTTTCATCTGAGCCGCCGCGGCCGTGCGGATCCAGTCGCCGGGCTCCAGGCCGGCCCGGGCTGCGGGAGAGTCCGGATAGATCTGTCGAACGACCAGACCGATTCGGGTCTCATGCACCTCGATGCCGATCCAGGTGGATCGCACCTCACCGTAGCGGATGAGATCTTCCACAATGCGACGGGCTCGATCGACCGGGATGGCGAAGCCGATGCCCTGACCTTCCCCGTAAATGGCGGTGTTGACACCTACGAGCTCCCCGCGGATGTTCAGCAGGGGCCCGCCGCTGTTTCCGAGGTTGATGCTGGCATCGGTCTGGATGAAATCCGTGTACAGGCGTTCACCGGAACGCACCGAGCGCCGCAGCGCCGAAATTACGCCGGTCGTCACCGTGTTGCTGAGACCGAATGGATTGCCGATCGCCACCACATCCTCGCCGATCATGAGATCGCTCGAACGCCCCATGGCCACCGCGGGCAGCGGTTCCCGGCTTTCCACCTTCAGGATCGCCAAGTCAGAGCGTGGATCCACCCCCTTGACCTCGGCGTCGTACTCGGTGCCATCGGAAGCGGTCACCTTGATGTAGGAAGCACCGACGATGACATGCTCGTTTGTGAGTAAGTAACCGACCGGATCAACG
>CBEVTG010000428.1:0-2520 GCA_965552745.1 uncultured bacterium | reverse complement strand
GGCATGACCTGCCGCCACAGCCCGGGGCGCCGCTGCGCCTGATCGTTCCCAGGAAGTACGGCTTCAAGAGCATCAAGTCGGTGGTGCGCATCGAGCTCACCGAGAAGCAGCCGCCGACCTTCTGGAACGAGCTCTCCCCGCGCGAGTACGACTTCTGGGCCAACGTTGAGCCGGGAGTCCCCCACCCCCGCTGGTCCCAGGCCAGCGAGCGCATGATCGACACTGGGGAGAGGCGCCCCACCCTCAAGTACAACGGATACGCCGACCTGGTCGCACACCTGTACCCCGCCTAGCGGCTCGAAGCCAGCAGCTCTCAGTCCGAACCCATCCCTTTTTCATTAAGTTGTCGTACAGCATCTTCAGATTTTGACAGATCACCAAGCCCCATGCCCCGTAGCACATGCGGAGCCTTCGTGAACTGTATTTCGCTGTACTCGACGATCTGGACATGGTTCCCCCAGGGATCCCGGAAATCGAGACCCGAGCCGGGCAAAACCTCGGCGCCGGCTTTCTTAAGCCGTTCGTGCACCAACTCCTTGTCGTCCACGACCACGCCGAAATGCCGTTCGTGATCTGATCCCTGCTTTCTGCCCTTCGACAGGGCAATAAACTGGTCTCCCATGTCGATGAAAGCCATTCCCTCGGAGCGCCCGCGGAGCTTGAAGTCGAAAATGTCACCGTAGAAGGAGAGAGCTTCTTCGATGTCACCGACCTCCAGGGCCAGGTGATTCAGACCTACCATGCGCGGCTTTCGTGATGGATCGCTCATCGGATCTCCTGTAAATCAGTCATGCTCCGCTCAGAATCATCCGTCGATCTCGCCGGATTCCGGTTCATGCTACGGCTCGCCATACCGGAAGTGGCCCGTGATTGGATTCCTGAACAGAAAGTCGTCCATTTGAGGGCCTTCCTTGAGGTTGTGAACGATCAGTGGTCGTTGGCCGTCATCGGAGGTCCGATCAACGACGATGCCGATGTGTGGGCGGCCGCCGGGAAGCTTCCACGTCACCAGATCGCCGGGCTCATAACCCCGTGGGTCCTTCGTAATGGGAAGAACTCTACCTCGACGGCTGAAAAAAGTTTGAAGGTTCCGCACTCGCCGGTGATCAATATTTGGATCGGGTTTCGAGAGCCCCCAGCGTTGTGGATAGGCCGCGAAGTCAGAGACCATATCCTCATGAACCAGCCGCTGAAGATCGATTCCGAGAGCACGGTAGCTGCGGATCACCAGATCCGTGCAAACCCCGACCCCGCCGGGAATATCACCTCCCGGGTATGGGATCCTCATATAGCTTCCGTCGTACACAACCGTGTGCGAGGTGCGCTCAATCGCTGCCGCGACCAGACCGCTGGTAAACGTTCCGGTCTTCTCCTCAGCCGCCACCTCGCTGCTGATGAGTATGAGGCACGCTACGATCGCCCGCGTACGCACGACCTCATCTCGCTCGGTCGATCTACTGGGCCCCGGCCCAGGGCTGTTATCTTTCGATCTGTCAACCGGAGGGACGAGTCTTCGGGCCGACGGATCACAGTGACCGCCCACCCCCGGAGATCAGTGAGATTGTGGCCGAGGCGGCGCAGCATACGCAACCGGTCGATTGGATTCGATGAGCAGGACATTGGGGTGCCGCGTAGCCTCGGTCTGGCTATCGTGGGATTCTTCACCACAGCCCACGTCAATTAGCGTGAGCGCTGCCACGAATCCGGCCAGGAGCTTCGCCATCTCTACTTTCCGTTTGACTCGAGCAGCTGATCCCGAAGCTGCTCGATCTCCTCATCCGTGAAACCCAGAGCGTCCCGGATGTAGTCTGTCATCGAGCCGTATTCCACGATCGCGCGTTCGAGGGAACCATCGATGTAGGATCCGTCGAGGACAAAGAAGGCCTCGACGTTGGCCATGTCGACCTCCTCGGGTGTCACCCCCTGCCGCTCGGCGGCTACGTTCCGGATCCTCTCGAGTTGCCTGCCGATCTCCTCGCTTCGGAGCTCGTTGGACAGCAAATAGTCTTCGCGGATCGTCTCCCATGGAACACCGAGGGCCGAGAGAAGGACTGCCGTCGCAGTTCCGGTGCGGTGGATGCCGTGCGAACAGTGGAAGACGAGAGGACGACGGGTTGGGTCGGAGATCTCTCGCAGCAGGACGCCGTACTGCTCTTTCCCGTCGTCTAGGAGAATCCGATGGAACTCCGGATTGAGTTCGGGGAGAATGGTCTCGAAGTTTCCCGACTGGATCGAACTATGCACCTGTCGCGTTAGTTCTCCAGCACGGTCGCTGTCGATCGAAGTGTGTACTTCACGCGTGTTCCCGGGGAGACGGTCGGCGCCGTACTTTTCGATCTCGTCCGGCAGGAGGAAGCTGACGACGGTGCTCAGCTCAAGGCGCTCGAGTGTCGCTACGTCTTCGTCGGTCAGCTGCCCGAGCTCACCGGACCGGTAAATCTCGCCCCACTTCACCGTCCGGCCGTCGGCTGTCCGGTAGCCGCCGAGGTCGCGGAAATTCGGCTGCCCTTCCAGCGGTAC
>CBEVTG010000427.1:0-2530 GCA_965552745.1 uncultured bacterium | reverse complement strand
AAGGCAAGGTCGTGAGCCTGACCGACTACGGCGCCTTCGTGGAACTGGAACCGGGAGTAGAAGGCCTGATCCACGTCTCCGAAATGTCCTGGAGCAAGCGCATCAAGCATCCCAGCAAGGTCGTCAACCCCGGAGATGCTGTGGAGACTGTGGTGCTCGACGCCGACGTGGCGGCCCGCAGGTTGTCACTGGGACTCAAGCAGATTGAGCCCAATCCCTGGGACGCCATTGCTGAGAAGTATCCCGTGGGCACGCACATTACCGGCCAGGTCCGCAACCTCACGGAATTTGGAGCCTTCATCGAAGTCGAGGAAGGCATTGACGGTCTGGTTCACATCAGCGATCTCTCCTGGACCAAGGCGGTCAAGCACCCGTCCGAGGTACTCAAGAAGGGCGACTCGGTGGAGGCTGTCATCCTCAAGATCGACTCCGAGAACCAGAGGCTGTCGCTCGGTATCAAGCAGCTACAGCCCAGCCACTGGGACGAGTTCTTCAACCGTGCCAAGGTGGGCGATCTGGTGAAAGGCAAGATTGTCAGGCTGGCCGAGTTCGGCGTGTTCATCGAGATCGAAGAGGGCGTGGAAGGACTTTGTCACGTGTCCGAGCTGTGCGAGGAGCGCATCGAGCATCCTCAGGACAAGTTCTCGATTGGAGATGAGCTCACGGCCAAGATCGTCCGCTTGGAGACGAATGAGCGGAAGGTTGCCCTGAGCGCCAAGGCCCTGGAGGCCGATGCCGAGCGTGCCGATCTCGAGAAATACTTAAAGCAGCGCGACAGCGGTTCCATCAGTCTGGGCGACCTGGTCGGAGACATTCCGGCCGAATCCGGGACCGCTCTTTACTCATCCAGAGAGGAGGAGGAAGCGGCCGCGCACGCCGCCGGGCAACTGACCGGTTATGAGGAAGGAACCACTGCGGCCGCGCCCGAGCCACCGAAAGGTGAACAGGGCGATACAGAAGAGAGCTCTGACCCGGAAGGGAAAGAGTCATAATCATATGATTCAAGAAGGTTCTCACCCAAACTTTCGACAGGAGTGACGGGAATGACCAAGGCGGAACTGGTCGAGGAAGTCTCGCGAGTATCTGAGCTTACCAAGAAACACTCAGAGGTCATCGTTAACACCGTTTTCCAGTCAATCGTAGACGCGCTGCACAAGAATCAGAAGATCGAGTTGCGCGGTTTTGGCAGCTTTCGTATACGCCAGCGCCGCTCCCGGCAGGGCCGCAACCCGAAGACTGGCCAGAAGGTGGACGTGCCGGCAAAGCGCATCCCGTATTTCAAGCCGGGCAAGGAGCTCAAAGAGCTCATCAATCGTCCCACCGAAGAGCCTCGCGAGATCCGCTCGGTCACATCGGAGTGACGCAGGGCGCAGGGATGCGCGCACTGTTCACTCCCTGGCGCCTGGCCTACATCATGTCCTTGAAGCGGGACGCCGGGTGCGTCTTCTGCGAGGCCCAGAAGACCGCTGACGAAGAGAGCCTGATTCTTCACCGGGGCCACCACAACTTCGTCATCCTCAACCTCTACCCCTACAACAACGGCCATCTGATGGTCGTGCCCTTCCGCCATCTCGCCAGCCCCGGTGAGGCTGATCCCGAGGAGCGTGCCGAGATGATGGAGTTGGCCGTCCGCTGCCAGAATGCGCTGCAAAAGACATACAACGCCGAAGGGTTCAACCTCGGGATGAATCTGGGCCGCGGCGCCGGAGCCGGAATTGCCGATCACTTTCACCTGCACGTCGTGCCGCGCTGGGTAGGGGACACGAACTTCATGTCGGTTCTTGGCGAGACGCGAATCGTGCCCGAGGATCTGAAGCAGACCCTGGAAAAGCTAAAGAAACACTTTAGCTTTTAAGAGCGCTCTATATTATTCCGAGGAACACGTGCCTGCCGGACAGCGGTATCACATCGAGACCTGGGGCTGCCAAATGAACGCTCACGAAACAGAGCGGGTTTCCGGTTTGCTCGAGGGTCAGGGACTCCGCCGTGCAGACGGGGCGCCCGACGCCGATCTGATCCTGCTCAACACCTGCGCCGTGCGTGAAGGTGCCACCGCCAAGGTGCTCACCCGGCTCGGGGAGTTGCGATCCCTCAAGGAGAGAGATCCCGACAAGGTGATCGGCGTGCTTGGCTGTGTGGCACAGGAAAGGGGCGCGGAACTGTTCCGGCGCGCCCCCCACGTCGATCTCGTCGTCGGTCCGCGCGCCCTGGCGTCCGTTCCACGCCTGCTGGAGCAAGTGCGAACCACCCGTCACCTGATGGATCTCGAGCATTACGCCGAGAGCGTGCTCTACGGCCACGAGCAGATCTGCAGGCAGGACTCCCGGAAGGCCTACCTGACGGTGATCGAGGGTTGCAGCAAGGCGTGCTCCTACTGCATCGTCCCGTTCACCCGGGGCCGCGAGCTCAGCCGCCCCTTTGCCAACATCATGAGCGAGGTGCGCTACCTGGTGGAACGGGGAACGCTCGAGGTGGAGCTGCTGGGCCAGAACGTCAATGCGTGGAGGGACGGTGATCGTGATTTCGCCGA
>CBEVTG010000426.1:0-2533 GCA_965552745.1 uncultured bacterium | reverse complement strand
GCCCTGTTCGGGCTTTTCCAGGAGATTACTCCCCCGTTGCGCACAATCTTGTTTCTTCTCCTGCCGGTGGCGGTGATTGTGGTGCTGATCTGGCTCGCCTGGCATACGGCGGCCGTGGATCACAGGAATCAATGGGCTTTCGCGTTAATCCTCGGCGGGGCCTTCGGGAACCTCATTGATCGCATGCGCCTCGGGTATGTGATTGATTTTCTCGACGCATACGTTCGGCTGGAGGCCGAGCACCACTGGCCGGCGTTCAATGTGGCAGATAGCTGTATCTGCATAGGAATAGCTCTCCTGGTGGTCGGTACCTGGAAGACGCGCCAGCCAATTCTCACAGGTGAGGAACATGTATCCAATTCTGTTTGAGTTTTTCGGCATTCAGATTCCCACTTATGGCGTGTTGCTTGCCGTGTCGTTTCTACTGGGCCTGCGCGTGGCCATCGCTTATGGACGCCGGGAGGGTATAACCCCGGAGCAGGTGATGAATCTGTGGCTCTGTGTGCTCGTGGCCGGTGTGGTGGGAGCCAAGCTTACGCTCTATCTTATCGATCTGGACTACTACATCCGCAACCCTTCAGCACTGCTCTCGAGCTGTCGTTCGGCGGGTGTTCTGTACGGAGGTATCATTCTCGGCATCATAGCGGGACTGGAGTATGCGCGGCGGGCCGGTCTGCCGATCTGGAAGAGTCTGGATTTTTCAGCCCCAACCCTGGCGTTCGGACACGCGCTGGGACGGCTGGGATGTCTGGCCGCGGGTTGTTGCTACGGACGGCCGACTGAGCTCGCGTGGGGTCTCATTTTCACGCGGCCGGAGGCCAAACGGATCACTGATGTCACTCTCGATCTCCCCCTGCACCCCACGCAGGTTCTTCTGTCACTCGGGGGATTCGCCGTGTTCGGTACCCTGGTGTTCCTGTACAGGAGAAAGAGCTTCGATGGTGAGATCTTCGCCGTGTACCTGATCCTGGAGACCTTCCTGCGGTTCTGGATCGAATTTCTTCGAGCCGATCGAAGAGGTATGTTGCTGGGACTTCCCACCAGCCAGACACTGGCCATTTTAGGATTTTTCGCCGGGCTCTTTCTGCTGTTCTGGCGGCGACGGCATCAGGTGCCCGAGCGTTTCTGAGCCCGCTATGGGAAGCTTTCGCTTCCACATTCCCGACCTGCTCGGTGGAGAGAGATTGGATCGCATCCTCGCGGCGAGAGTCGAGGGTTTGAGCCGCAGCGCGGCGCGAAAGCTCATCGCTGAGGGACGGGTTCTGGTCCAGGGGCGGCCTATGGAACCGGACAGCCGCCCGAAGGCGGGCCTGGAAGTCGAAGGCACCCTGCCGGATCCTCCTGCCCACACCCTGGTTGCCGAATCGTTCCATCTGGACATCCTGTACGAGGACGATCACTTGATGGTGATTGACAAGCCCTCGGGCCTGAGCGTTCACCCTGGTGCCGGTCGGCGTGAAGGCACTCTGGTCAACAAGCTGCTGGGAAGCGGCCGGACACTCTCCGCAGTTGGAGCTCCCGAGCGGCCGGGGATCGTTCATCGCCTGGATCTGGACACTTCAGGCTGCCTGCTGGTGGCGCGTACGGATCAGGCCCACCATGGGCTGGCGGCTCAGTTCCAGGGCCGCAGCATCGACAAGGAATACCGAGCCCTGGTCTGGGGCAACCTGGCCCGTGGCAAGGGCCGCATCGAGGCACCTATCGGCAGGCACCCGGTGCACCGTACGAGGATGGCGGTCAGGCAGAGAACCGGCCGGGCAGCCGTGACGGAGTACACGGTCCTGGCCAGAGCGCCGGGCGTCAGCTGGCTAGCTGTGCGACTGCTCACCGGCCGCACCCATCAGATCCGGGTTCACATGGCGTCTCTTGGCCACCCTGTGGCAGGCGATCCGGTTTACGGCCGGTGTCCCAGAAACGCCCCTCCCGCCGCGGTGCGCGCACTGGAAAAGTGCCCTCGGCTCGTTCTCCATGCGTCCAGGCTGTCCTTCGAGCATCCTGTATATAGCCGGCATCTCGAAGTGGAATCACCGCTCCCACCCGATATCGCCAACCTCCTCGTTCATCTGGGGATCGCCGATTGACCCGTCAGAATCAATGGTCTATCATCCGCTCGCCGCTGCGCAAAGGCCCCGTTTCACCTCGCCGATGCTGGTGTGGCAGCGACTTCATGAACCGCACTGCCGATGCCTGAACGTGCGATAGTACACGGCGAACTCAGCGCGTTCTCCATTGCAGATGTCATGGGGTTGATCAACATGTCCCGCAAGTCGGGCGCGCTGAAGTGCAAACAAAACACTGTGGAGAAGGTGATCTTCTGGACCGAGGGCGATATCACCTTCGCCATCTCCAACCTCCCCGAAGACAGTCTGGGTGAGTTTCTGATCGCCCGCGGGCGCCGCACCCGGGAGCAGTTGGAGGAAGCATCCCAGAAAGTTACCGCCGAGGCGCGGTTGGGCAAGATCCTGGTCCGCGAAAGACTCCTTAACCCTCGAGATCTGTGGTGGGCGGTGCAAACTCAGGTCCTGGAAATCAT
>CBEVTG010000425.1:0-2541 GCA_965552745.1 uncultured bacterium | reverse complement strand
CCGACCTGCTCAAGATCCCGACCGTGCTGCTCGGGTTTGGCCTGCCGAACGAGAACGCCCACGCCCCGAACGAGCATTTCGATCTGTCGAACTTTCGCCGCGGCATCGTCAGCGTCGCCCACTTTTACGACGAGCTGTCGCGGACCTCGCTCTGAGGCCAGCCGCTTCGCCGGTCCTCCGTGCGCTGTCCGGCAAACGGCCGGTCCGCACGCTCGTGTGCCCGGAGGGTTCCGGTCGCGATTGCGGGGCGAAGGCACCATGAGTGAGAGAGAGCATCTGCCACACCGCACCGCTCGCAAGATCGAGGCGCAGCGCCTGCCGCCGAACCAGGTTCTGACTCCGAAATGGCCCGTGCTCACGCACGGGGAAATCCCGGATGTCAACCTGGACACCTGGAGGTTGAATGGCTGGGGACAGGTGCGCGACGATCGGGCCTGGACCTGGCAGGACTTCCGTTCCCTGCCCCAGGTCGAGGTAGTCAGCGACATTCACTGCGTCACGCGCTGGAGCCGCTACGACAATCGCTGGCGGGGCGTGGCAACCCGGGAGATCCTGAAGCGGGTAGAGCCATTGCCGGAGGCACGCTTTGTCGTGGTGCACGCCCATGGCGGCTACTGCGCCAACCTGCCGCTCGATCAGTTTGCTGCGGAAGACGTTCTCTTTGCGCTCGAGCACGACGGCAGGCCACTGGCGCGCGAGCACGGAGGACCATGCCGACTGGTGGTTCCCCAGCTTTACTTCTGGAAGAGCGTCAAATGGGTTGTCGGGCTGGAGTTCCTGTCGGAGGACCGTGCGGGCTTCTGGGAGGAGTACGGCTACCACATGCGCGGCAATCCCTGGGCCGAAGATCGCTTTCAGGGACGCTGATGGCCTGGGCGGTTGGTTTGGGTGCTTTTCTGTTCTGGGGGGTGCTGTGGCTCCTGGAGGCGCGTTGGAACTCCTTGCCGATCTGCGACCGCCCCCGCCTGACGCACTCGGCGGCCTATTCGGTGTGGGCGGGCGTTTTGCGCAAGCTCCTGCTGGGGATCTCCCTGGTGGGGCTGGGAGCAGGGCACTGGACCGCGGCCGCTGCCGCCGCGGCGTTGCTCCTGGTCGGGTGGGGCGTGCGCCGAATCCAGGCCTCGGCGGGGAGCCGGCGACGCTCCATGCAGAGAGAGTTCGACCGTCTGCGCCGCGAGAAACCGGATGTTCCGGACACCGAGATCCTCTTTCAGATCATCTTTGCCCGGCACGCGCGCTGGGGTCCGGACCTGGTGCAGCAAATCGTCCAGGAAAATTCCACCGTCGAGGGGGCGGCGCGCATGGTGGCGAGAATGGAAAGCCAACTGAAGGGGTGAGCTCATGATCGCATTACAAAGAGTCTTTCTGGCCTCCGCTGTGCTCGGAGTCCTGGTGGGTTGCTCCACTGGGGTGCCCACAGCCGGCCTTCCCCACGAGCCTGACTCGGGGACGCTGGCAGTACGCTGCGGGCGGCTCATCGACGGGCTCGGCGATGAAGCCATCCACAATGCGATCGTGCTCATCGAGAACGGCCGTATCGCGGCGGTCGGTGTGGATGTGGCCGTGCCCTCGGGGATACCGGTCATCGATCTTTCCGGCTACATGGTGCTGCCAGGCCTCATAGAGATGCACGCGCACGTTATGGAAGGCTTTTTTGCGGTGAACGATCTGAGCACGTTTCACGGGATCCGCCGCGAAGATCAGCTCGAGAAAGGACGCGGTTACGCTAGCGACACGCTGATGGCGGGTTTCACGAGCGTGCGCAACCTGGGCGCATACCAGGGCTTTCTCGCCAGAGAGCTCAGGGACGAGATCAACGAAGGTCGGGCGATCGGGCCGCGCATGCAGGTCGCAGGTTACTATCTGACCATCCCGGCAGGCGGCGGGGATCTCGTGGTGCCCGGTATTCCCGAGGAAACGATTCCCCCGGAACTTCGCATGGGCGTGTCCCGCGGGCCGGAGGAGTTCCGGCGCAAGGCCCAGGCCGCCATTGATGGCGGCGCCGATCTGCTGAAGGTAATTGCCTCGGGTGCGGTCCTGGCGTACGGGGGCATTCCCGGCGAACCGGAAATGACGCCGGAGGAGATCCGCGCCGTGGCCGAGGTGGCGCACGCGGCCGGAAAGAAGCTGGCCGCCCACGCTCACAGCACGCGTTCGATCAAGGAGGCGATCCTGGCCGGCGCGGACACGATTGAGCACGCGTCTCTGATCGATGAGGAGGGTGTGCGTCTGGCCAGGGAACACGATGTGGCGCTGTCGATGGATATCTACAATGGTGATTACATCGACACCGAGGGCCGCAGGCAGGGATGGCCGCAGGAGTTTCTCGACAAGAATCTGGCCCTGGTCGAGGCGCAGCGCAAGGGATTCGAGATGGCCTACCGTCACGGCACCCCGATCGTTTACGGAACGGATACGGGAGTGTATCCTCACGCCGACGGCGCCCGGCAGTTCCGCATCATGGTTGAGAGAGGCATGAAGCCGATGGACGCCATCCGTGCCGCGACCTCGCTCTCGGCGCGCTACATGGGATGGTCGGAC
>CBEVTG010000424.1:0-2543 GCA_965552745.1 uncultured bacterium | reverse complement strand
ATTTGGAGCCAAGAAGCCCCGTAGTCGCAATCTTCGCGGAGCTGTCGATTCTTACGGGGATATCCGGCTGTAGAGAAACGTGGAAGACAACCGGCCACTCCTCGTCCGGATAGAGCGTCACACGCTGAATCCTCCCCACCTCCACGCCGGCATATCGCACACGATCTCCCGCTTTCACTCCACCGGACTCCTTCATCAAGATCTTGTAGGAAATGCGTGGAGTCCCGAAGAACGGTGTTCCCGCGATCCACAGAGATCCGACAATAAAGAGAACCAATGCCGTGACAACGAAGAGCCCTACCTTGACCTCGGCGAGTCTGTTCTCGTCATCCATCGTCTGTCTCCCTTCCGCTAATGTTCAACCATCTCAATCCGTAAAGAATTTCCGGAATTTCGCAGCACCATCCAGAGATTTGGGCGGTCTTCGATCAAGGAACCTGCGCACGATAGGATCCTGGCTTGTCCGGACGGCCGCTGGTGAGTCGATGACGATGAAACGGCCATCGTGCATCAGGGCCAGCCGGTCGGCAATGGCGAAAGCGCTGACCATCTCGTGAGTGACGACAACTAGAGTGACGTTGAACGATTCCTTGAGTTGCGCAAGCAGCCGATCAAGACCCGCAGCTGTTATGGGGTCCAGTCCGGCTGAGGGCTCGTCAAAGAAGAGAAGCTCCGGGTCGAGAGCCATGGCCCGGGCAAAGGCAGCTCGCTTTCGCATGCCACCGCTGAGCTCGGAAGGGAGCTGATCCATGGCGTCTTCAAGGCCGACCATGCCGAGCTTGATCCTGGCAACGATGCGCCGGGTCGATGGTGGTAATCGCGTATGCTCAGCGAGAGGCAGCTCGATATTTCCCGCCACCGTCATCGATCCGAAAAGGGCCCCGCCCTGGAATGCCATCCCCATCCGTTTGCGCAGAGAAGACAAGCTGCGTGGATCAACCGCGAAAATATCGATACCTTCTATGATGACCGTTCCCTCATCCGGCCGCTCCAGTCCAATCAGGCAGCGAAGCAGGGTGCTCTTGCCGCTCCCGCTGGCGCCCAGGATCACCATCGTCTCTCCTCGCCGTACTTCCAGGTCGACTCCGTTCAAGATAGATCGATCACCGTAGCTCTTGCGCAGCGCCCTGACCTCGATGGCCGGACCATCAGCGTTCACTTTCCTACCCCCGCACGTAGAAGAATGCCGTGACGAAGAGATCGGCGCAAATAATCAGAACGATAGAGTGAACGACCGATGCTGTAGTGGCTCGGCCGACCTCCTCCGCTCCACCCCTTGTTCGCAGCCCCTGATGGCATCCTATGAGGCCGATGATCCCTGCAAACGCGACCGACTTTACCAGTCCTGTGAGGATGTCTTTGAGGACGAGGGCATCGAAAGTATTCGCGATGTAGCCACTTGATCCAATGCCCAGGACGCCGGTCGCGACCGCGAGCCCTCCGACAACCCCCAGGACATCCGAGAAGATGGTTAGGCAGGGCAACGTGAGGGTGAGAGCAGCAAGTCGCGGAACAACCAGGAAGGAAATTGGATCGATCCCCATCACCGTCAAGGCATCGATCTCCTGGGAAACCTTCATGGTGGCCAGTTCTGCTGCAATCGCCGAACCGAAGCGGCCGGCAACGATAATGGCGGTCAAGAGGGGAGCCAGCTCGCGAGTGATCGAGATGGCCACCAGGTTTGCTACCAGATCAAGGGCGCCCAGCTTGCCGAGCTGATAGGCCGACTGAAGCGCCATGATGATGCCAACCAGGAAGGAGATCAGCCCCACCAGCGGTAGAGAACCGTTGCCAGCCCGGACACTCTGGATGATGGTCGCCCGGAAACGTACGGCTTCACCCCGGAAGGCTCCCTGGAAAACGCGGGATGCCGCGGTTACCGCCAGCTTCCAGACGGTCCCGGTGTCAACGAGCAGATTCTGTGTGGCTCTGCCTGCCGATTGGAGGGCGGCGCTCAGCATCGGATGGCTCTACTCCTGGAGACGTTGCATGGTCTCTGCGGGATCAGAGCAGCACTGGCTCAGGACCTCTTCGAGACCCGCCAGATGAAACATCCGAAGAACAGATTCACTCGGGCTACAGAGGAGTATTCGCAGGCCCCGTTTTCGGCCCAACATCAAGCCTTCGACCAGCACGGCTGCGCCCGAGGTGTCCATCTGTTCAACCCCTCCCAGCTCGACCACAAGGGCGGACGCCGACGTCGCGGAGATCTCGCCCAGGAGCGATTCGCGCAGTTCCGGTGCGTCGTGAAAAGTGACCCGGCCCTTGACAAGAAAAACCCTGACATCCGGGTTGTCAGGAGCAGCGGTCACTTCTGTCTGGAACGCCAGGTCCGCCATTGCTCTCCTCCGCAGCTACTGAAGGGCGTTCCACCCCCCTGCATCCGCAAAGGCGTGGACCCGATTTCGAAGAATTAACAGGTTACGTTTGTTTGAGATTAACCTTCAGTTACCATACGTGTCAAGATTCACATTGGAGATGGACTTTTAGGACTACTGTGGCTTGAGCAAGTCTTGTCGTTCCCCGCTACCAATTTGTAAAGA
>CBEVTG010000423.1:0-2545 GCA_965552745.1 uncultured bacterium | reverse complement strand
GAGGGGGAGACGATCTCCGACATGATCGGTGCCATCCTTCGGGGCGAGCCCGAATGGAAGGTTCTTCCCGGCTCGATGCCCCCGGGTGTTCATCGTGTGCTGCGCCGCTGCCTGCAGAAGGACGCCGGGCTGCGCATGCGGGATGCCGGTGATGCCCGCATCGAGCTCCTCGAGGCCATGTCGGGCGGCGAGGAGCAAGTCGCCGGCAGCGACGCTGCACCCGCTTCAGGCCGCGCCCTATGGAAATGGCTCCTGCCCCTGATCGTCGCCGGGCTGGTCTCAGCCTGGGGGCTGGGACGCTGGGGCGGATCCGCGCCCGAAGCCGTGTCGTCCGGTCTGACACGGTTGCACATGAATATCGACACCAACATCGACACATCCGGCTTCGCAGGTAAGCGAGTTGCCATCTCTCCCGATGGCCGGCGCGTGATCTATGTCGGCTGGAGTGGTGGCACGACCCGGCTGTTCCTGCGTGACCTCGATTCGTTCGAATCGGTCCCGCTGCCAGGAACGGAGAGAGGAAACACCCCTTTCTTCTCGCCCGACGGTAAGTCGATTGCGTATTTCGACGTGGGGCGCCTGATGAAGCTCAATCTCTCGGGAGGCCGGCCGCTTGCTCTCACCAACGTGGCGGGACTGAAGTTCGGTGGCACCTGGCTCGAGGATGGCTCGATCGTGTTCTGTTCCAGCGCTTTGAAGGGACCGCAGCTTGTGACCGCCGGAGGAGCAGAACACGGAAAGCTCGAATTTTCTATTGTCGATGAGAAATCTCCATTCAGCTGTGCCTGGCCGTACGCCATCCCGGGGACACGACGCATGCTGATGACCTTTTTGGGAGAGATCGAGGGGGTGCCGGGACCCCACATCGTGGCGGGCTCCCTGGATAGCGGCGAGTGGCGTTCGGTAACACAGGGAAGTGATCCGAGCTACCTGCCCAGCGGGCACCTGCTGTACGGCCAGGGTGATGGGTTGTTGATTGCGCCATTCGATCTCGAACGGCTGGAGCTGACGGGTGCGCCGATCTCGGTGCCACTCGATATCAGCATCGACAACTGGGGGGCGGTCTCGATTGACCTATCGCTCACGGGCACGCTCGTCCAGTACCCCCTTGTGCAGGGAAATCTAGGCACGCTGGTCTGGGTCGATCGTGAGGGCAGCGTGACCCGGGTCATCGAGGAGCAACACAATTACGCCAGCCCGCGAATCTCACCCGATGGCAAGAGCGTCGCCCTCTGGTACGGCAGCAATGCTATCTCCGACGTCTTCCTGCTCGATCTGGAGCGTGGCACTTCAACGCGGCTCACCCACAGCGGCTTCAACGCTTACCCCGTCTGGATCCCTCCCGACGGATCCCGGATCTCATTCTTCTCGAACTTCGAGGGACATTTCACTCCATACGCCACGGCGGCCGACGGCAGCACATCGCCGGAGGTGATGATGAGGGCCGAGGCCGCACGGTTGCTGATGTCATACAGGACCGACGGCAAGAGTGGCGTGTTCTATGAGGTCAACCCGGACACGATGCGCGACATCTGGAAGTGGTCGGCGGATGGGGAGCCTGAACCTTTGGTCGTCACCCCGTTCAACGAACGGGCACCCATGCTGTCTCCGGATGGAGACTGGTTCGCCTACGTTTCAAACGAGGGCGGCCTGGACGAGATCTATGTTCGGCGGTACGACGAAAGAGGCGGCCGCTACAAGGTCTCGACGAGTGGAGGCACCGAGCCGGTCTGGGCAAAGAACGGCGGCGAACTGTTCTACCGTAGCGGGCAATCCTTAATAGTGGTCGACGTGGATACTGCCAACGGTGTTAAAGCAGGTCGTCCACGTGAGCTTTTCAGTGGGCCGTTCGCGCTCGACGAGTTTGGCGTTCCCAACTATGACATCACCGCCGACGGTCAGCGTTTCCTGATGGTGCAGCAGGCCGAGGCAGGATCTCATCAGCAACTGGTGATCGTGCTCAACTGGTTCGAAGAACTGGACCGCCTCGTCGCCACAGGGAAGAACTGATGTTGCAGGCAGCGCGATTTTGGACGGGAACTCACTCGTGCTGAAGAAATCTCTCCTTTCCGAGGGAAATAACTGATGCCTCTCTCATCAGGCACCCGTCTCGGAAGCTACGAGATCAAGTCACCGCTCGGCGCGGGCGGGATGGGCGAGGTTTACCGCGCCAAGGATTCCAAGCTCGGGCGCGAGGTGGCGATCAAAGTTCTTCCCGACGCCTTCGCCAAGGATCCAGAGCGCCTGGCGCGCTTCGATCAGGAAGCGCGGCTGCTGGCGGCGCTCAACCATCCGAACATTGCAGCGATCTATGGATTGGAAGAATCGGACGGCATCCGGTATCTCGCGCTCGAGCTGGTGCCGGGCGACACGCTGGCCGAGCGCATCGCGCAGGGTCCGCTTCCGGTAAATGAAGCACTCACGCTCTGCCGCCAGATCGCCGAGGCGCTCGAAGCGGCACACGAGCGCGGCATCATCCACCGGGATCTTAAGCCCGCCAACGTCAAGGTCACGCCCGACGGCAAGGTGAAGGTTCTCGACTTCG
>CBEVTG010000422.1:0-2551 GCA_965552745.1 uncultured bacterium | reverse complement strand
TGAACGCGATCTCGCCGTGGCTATGATCGCCCTCCGGGCCATGCGTGTGAGTGACCGTCTCCTTGACGCGCAGATAACGATCTTCGAAGCCTGCCGATGTATCCACCAGCTTCGATTGCGGCAGGCTCGCGAAGCGTGTCCAGCGAGCGTAGCCTGCTCCATTGAGCAGAATGAGATCCGCCTGCTGGTAGGCGGAAATCGTGTCGGCGGCCGGCCGCCAGGACGCCGGATCCAGATCGGGCGGAGCCGGAAAGAGAACGAGCACATGCACGCCTCCTATGCGCTCTGCCAGATATTTGAGAGGGTAGTTGACGACATAGACGTTCAACACACTGTCGGTGCTCTCTGGCCCGGCGAGTGACCCTGGTTCCCCGGTTATGGTCGTTCCATTTCGCGGAGCTGGAGAGGAGCAGGTGCAGATCAGAAGCGCCGCAATGGCCCCGAGCGCTCTTGCGTATCCTCGGGGACAAACAATACTCATCGCATTCACCCTCACGCTCGATCTTGAACACCCATCCTGGAGATCCCGATGCAATCCGCCAGTGGTCTCATCCAGTTCCATCAGGCCCAGGTCCGGATGATCGCCCGGATCGCAACCGATCCAAACCGATGGGTCATTGCTGTGAAGATCCCAGAAAACAGGACGCCGGCTGCGAGAACCGCGACGATCTCGGAGGCCATGACACCCGCCACGCCGGTCCGCGATCCGCCGATCTTGAACAAAGTCAGCCGCTCGCGCCGCCGCAGCCGCAGTGACAGCAGGAACACCAGGACCGCCGTCGCCAGCGTGGCGATCCCCAGGATCACCGCCCCTGTGACCACGAATGTTCGCACTGTCAGGATGGTGCCAAGCAGATCGTCCATGACCTCAGCCGGGCGGGCGATCTGAACGACCTCTTCCGACGCCTGGTAACGTCCCTGGAGCAAAGCTGCCGATTTTGCGTTCGGTGGCACGGCGATCACCGCCGAGATTGGATAGCTCGAGAGATCTCCGTGGAAATGAAACGACTCGACGTTCTCTGGTGTGATCTCGTTGTATTGCACGACCGAGGCATTGGCGGTGATGTTGTTCTCGTCGCGGGAGAGAATCGCTCCAGCCGCACCGGATTCCGTCAGATCTTGATGGCCGTGTCCGAGTCCCTCGATAACCCAGGCGGTCTTGAGATCGACGAAAACAGCATCATCATCGGGGCCGTCCGAGAAGGCCAGCACTCCGGCTACACGCATCTTGAGCGGATAAACCCCCGCGAGATCAAAAACACTCTCCGGGGAGGAGATCACGGAGCCACCCGGCCCCGTCTCGAGCTTCTCGGCCGCCCGCGAACCCAGAACGCACTCGCCGAGCAGGGCAAACTGTCGTCCCTTCTCAATTTGAAGATCACGGAACTGGAAGTACTCGAGCGTGGTGCCGACGATTGGAACCCCCCGTGCCCTGAACCGCACGTGCACAGGAATGGCCATAGCGAGATCCGATTCCGCGATCCGGCTCATCTCTTCATACCGGGCGGGCTCCGGTCGATCTTCGGAAAAATAGAGGGTGTTGAGCACCAGCTCGAGCGGACTTCCCCTGGCACCGATGACGAGTGGCGTCGCACGTGCCCTGGCCGTCAGCTGCTGAGCGCTCTGATCCACCAGGACACGAAGCCCGACCGGCAGGTACAGGATCAAGGTGATCGACCCAACCAGGATGATCGTCTTTACACGATTGTATAAAAGGTAACGCCACGCGAGATAGAGCGTGCCGGTCACGAGCTGATTCCTCCGGCAGCTCTTGCCGTACTCGAAATGGCACGGGTCTCTGCTGCATCGAGATTGATCACCTCCTGGAACCGGGGAATGAGCGACTGATCGTGAGTGACCGTGAGGAGGGTTGCTCCGTTTTTCTTTACGTACGCGTCGAGAATGTCAAGGACACGCCCGGCATTGACCGGATCGAGATTCCCCGTGGGTTCGTCGGCAAGAAGCACCGACGGTTCAGGAAGTACCGCCCGGCAGACCGCCACGCGCTGGCGCTCCCCTTGAGAGAGTTTGTCAGGGTACCGTTTTAACTTGTCCCGGATGCCAACCTGATCCGCGATCCTCTCCGCGCGAGCACGAACATCCCTGTCCATCTCCAGCGCCGGATTGATGCGGTACGGCAGGAGGATGTTATCGAGAACCGTGAGGTACTCGAGGAGCTCGAACTCCTGAAACACAAGGCCGATGTTGCGGATCCGGAAGTCACGCCGCTCCCCGTCAGACAGGGCGGACACGTCGATACCATTCGTCTCGACGCGGCCATGGGTCGGCAGGATGATGCCGGCCACCAGGTTAAGAAGCGTCGTCTTGCCCGATCCGCTCGGACCGACGACCGCCGCTGTGGCGCCCGGCTCGATCTCGAGCCGCGGCAGCCGCAGGCGGAAGTCGCCATCTCCGTAATCAAACTCGATGTCTCTGAGCCGGATCATCGCCCAAATGCAGCTAACTATTTGTCTGGTAGCGAGTTATGCTACCACAGACTCATCGCCTTCCCAACCTGCGGAACCGCTTCATGGGGGCTTGTGCGCGATCG
>CBEVTG010000421.1:0-2567 GCA_965552745.1 uncultured bacterium | reverse complement strand
GGTATTCAACGATGCGTTCCTTGACCTTGTCGAGGTCATGGTGGTCTTCGTCCAGCACCCGGCGCGCTTCCTTGAGATCGATCTTGTCTTTGGTAGACTTTGACCAGGGTAGAAGGATCAACCAGTCCAGGTAGGTGCGGATGACGGCGTGTTCCGCGGCGGCGGTGGGCATGCTTCGGAGGCGCTGCAACTGGTGCTGGGCCTCCTTGAGCACTTCTGGTGGCATTCCCGCTGCCGCCACCTTTTCCTCGAGCTCCTGGATCTGGGCCCCCTCTTCGTCTCCCTCGCCCAGCTCCTTCTGGATCGCCTTGAGCTGCTGCCTGAGGAGATATTTGCGCTGGTTCTCGTCCATTTCGCTCTGCACCTGCTGCTGGATCTTGGTGCCGAGCTCCATGACCTCGATTTCCTTGTTGATGAAGCGGGTGACCTTCTCGAGGCGCTGGGAGACGGACAGGGTCTCGAGCACCTCCTGGCGCTGCTCCAGCTTCAGCCCCAGGAGGGCCGAGGTCATGTCGGCCAGCCGGGCGGGGTCCTCGACATTCATGAAGGCGATTCCGAGTTCCTCGGTGGAGATGGGCAGCAGTGTTATGAGTCGTTGCACCTGAGTGAGGAGATTTCGAGCCAGCGCTGAGGTGGACAATCCTTCCTCGATCGTTTCAGAAAGAATCTCGATCTCGGCAGTGAAGTACGGCTTCACCTGGGTCATGCGCCGGATACGAATGCGCTCCAGCCCCCGGGTGAGCACACGCAACGATCCGTCCGGGAGCTTGACCATCTTGAGAATCAGGGAGGCGGTACCCACCTCAAAGAGATCACCGGCCGCCGGCTGTTCCTTGGAGGGGTCCTTTTGCGCCACCAGGGCGACGATCTTGCGGCCGATCAGGACTTCGTCGATGAGCTTGACTGACTCGGCACGGTGGATTGCGAGCGGGATCGGCAGGTGCGGGTAAACAACCACGTCCTTGAGCGGAAGAACGGGGAGGGTAGCCGGGATCTCGAGCCGATCCGCCCCAACGGCGGACTCAGGCAGATCTACGGCGCCGGGAGTTTTCGGCTCCGGGGGTGCGGTTCCGCGCTTGGCTTCACTTTCCGCCACTTTCAACCTCCACGACGACCGGCCGGTGCACACCCCGGCGTCGTATGCGGATCTGAAGAAAACCGTTTTCGTACTGCGCCTCGATGGCATCGGAGTCAGGCGCTTCGGGAAGGTCAATCATGCGCAGAAAGGAGCCGTAGTCGACCTCCATGCGATGCAGGCGCTGCTTGGGGTCTGCGGAGGGGGGTTCGTGGCGCTCTCCCCGGAGCGTCAGGCGTTCACCCTTGAGAGAGACCTCCATGTGTTCGCGATTGACCCCGGCCAACTCTGCAAGGATGATGTAGTGAGTGTCGGTTTCGTAAACGTCGACCGCCGGAGTCCAGTATGGCTGAGTGCCGAGTCGGGAGGGGAGGGAAGGTTCGTGCAACAGGTGGCGGATCAGCCCCTCGAAACGCCGGTGCATGCGCTCGAAATCGTCAAACGGGTCAAAGTTGCCGGCGCCCATTCACTGCTCCCGTGGCTGCGGCCGGACGGAAAGGGGGTATCTCAGGCCTCGTCGGGTTCGAACGAATCCTGCATCGGGGATGCCGCTACCTTGCCACTGAGATCCTTCTGTTCGCGGCATTTCAGGCAGAACATGGCCCAGGGGACCGCAGTCAGGCGTTTCTTGCCGATGTCGACACCGCACTCCTCGCACACACCGTAGTCGCCACTGCGAATCCGGCGTAATGCGTTCTCGATGGCGACAATCTGTTCGCGCTTCATGCTGCTGAGCGACATCAGGAACTCCTTGGTATAGGAGTTGACGGCGACATCGATCGAGTCTTCCGCTCCGTCACCCATTCCTGCAAGGCTCTGGTTGCGTCCAGAGGTGTAGTCGCGCGTGAGCTCGGTGCGCAGTTCGAGAAGTCGTTTCTGATACTTCTTGAGTTCGGTCTTGTTCATGTGGTTTATGGCCGTCCCTGCCTAGCTGGCCCCGGCGCTGCCTTCCATGCGGTGCACCTGGCGGGTCAGGCGTGATTTGGTGCGCGCCGCGGCGTTGGCATGTACCACGCCCTTGCCGACGAGGTTGTCGATCAAGGAAACCGTGGGCACGAGACGTGCTCGAGCCTTTTCGAGATCGCCTGAAGCGAGGGCCGAACGCAGACCTTTGATCGCCGTGCGCATGCGCTGAAGGTTCCGCCGGTTATACTGATGGCAGCGAGCGTTGCGGCGTATTCTCTTTACTGCTGAAGGATGTGTTGCCATAGGTTGCCTCGTAATGAGAATCCCATATTCTAGCCAATGTGTCAGTTAGCGTCAAGCCGAGGAGGCCCCTGGGAGCATGCTCTGCCAGGGAAGCTTGTTGAAGTAAAATGCCCGGCCGAAGACTGGAGTGAGTCCACATGATTCTGGGCCTTGGGGCAGACTGGGTCGATATGGCGCAGATGGAGCGCGCCCTCGAGCGCGGCGGCGGGCGGGGGTGGGCGCGCGGGTTTAAACCAAACCCAAAGCGCGACAGATACCCCCCCCCCCCCCCCAAGGAGCCAAG
>CBEVTG010000420.1:0-2568 GCA_965552745.1 uncultured bacterium | reverse complement strand
CCGTTCGACCTGAGCGCCTTCAATCAGGGCAGGGGGACGAGCGTCCTGTTCCGGTTCCGCTTCCAGAGCGCCGCCCGATGGATCGGCGGTCCCAACAACGCCGCGGGCTGGGATGTGGACGACTTCCAGGTCGATGTGTCAATCGATGCACAGTGCGATGTGAGCCTCGGCCCGCCCCCGGGTGATGTCGGCGATACGCTGAGCGCGCAGGCCTCCGGAGGTGATGCTCTCCTGTCCTGGGGAGTGGTGTCCGACGCCGTGTCGTACCGCATCGAGCGCTCCGAGTCGCCCGACCTGTCGAATTCCGAGGCCTTCTCAGCTCTCGATCCCGCCTTCACCGACGCGGGCGCGCTCCAGGACTCGCGCACGTTCTTCTACAAGGTCTTCGCCGCCGGTTGCGGCGCTGTCTCGGCCGACTAAGGTCGCTTCCTCTCTGCGCTCACCTGCCCGGGAGCAGCCGGGCGGCCACCACAGTGATCCCGTCACGCATTACAGTCCGTACAGCTTCGTCTCCAAAGCAAAACTGTGAACAAAGAGATCGGTGCCGTCATTAGCCGGCACGGAACACGGGCGCAGCGGGCTAAACTGATCGCGCGCGCTCGATGGGTCAGGTGCGCTGAAGATCCCGATCCGGCACCATGCCACAGGAGAGTTAAGAAGGTTTTTCGAACGCAAATGCGGGATCGTAGAGAGGTAACGAGCCACTGGTCGGAAGTACGGTTTTCGGGAGAGCTTGCCCGCTCGGGTCTCAAGAGCCTACAGAGGAATCCTCATGGCCTTTTCTGGCTGGATGGAACACGCCGGATCAAGGCGGGAAGAATGATGCTCGGGGTTGGCCCTACCTGCCTGACACTGGACCGCGACGATGCCATCCTGATGAAGGTACCGCTCAACACCATCAGTGCCGTGCAGGCGCGCCCGTACTCTGTTGCCGCGCAACTCTGGGCGGCTCTTTACAAGCGAACCCCGTTGTCCGCCTGGGCGGCGATCGTCAAGACGGGCATGTTGTTAATCGCGATTCTGCTCTACTTCAGGGCTCCACAGATGACTCCGCTGGCATTCGCGAACTATGTCCTGTCTTCCATGGGCGTGAGTCTGGTAATTCACCTTCCGGCTATTTTCTTTCCGAACGTCTGGCGTATCAAAGGGCGGCACTGGAGGCTGCGTCTCGTAGCGATGGATGATCGGCACTTCACCATTGTCATGGATAGCGACGTGCAGCAGGAATTTTTCGATCTTCTCAGGGCTTCCCACCTCGTCGTCTATGTCGACTGCAGGGCCGAGACCTGGCTGGATCGAAAATGGCCCCCTTTCAGGAATAGCTCGACAGAGATGGTGAAGTTCATCTGGCAGGACATGTTCTGATGTTCAGCGCCCCATGCATCCAGAGATCTCATTTGCGCAACATTTCCCGGACGGTGGTGACCTCCGTAACGAGGTGGTTACACATACGCAACAACGGCTTGGTCAGAAGGGGATGGAGAGCCGGGGCTTTTGTTCTTCCGCACCCACTACAGGGCCCTGCGACCAGGACCACATGTTTGCCTTCAGTATCCACCAGCTCGACGAGATCGGGCAGATCAAACAAGGTCACGGCGCGGATCCCGGTGTTCACGGTGAGTGGCTTTTCTCTCGAGTACGGCTGCCACTGGACATCGCCAATGTGTCCGGCAGCCTCGAGGCCTGCCTGCCGGCCCTTGTGCATGGTGAGAAACATGTTGAGCAGACCGTGCTCGTCATCTGCCTGGGCCAGGCTCGTGACCACAATGTCGATATTCTCGGCTTCCTTGAACGAGTCTCTCACCACCGGGAGTTTCTTGATTTCGTCATACCCCTCCCACGCCACGACGGGTGCGCAAAAGAGCCCCACGAAGTCGATTGAATGATTGAGTCCGCTGAAGTAGGAGAAGAAGGCGACCGGCGCGGTCAATGGCTGGCGGGCATCGAACCCCGAGCTGAGAGCATGGAAGGTCAGCGGCGGGAGTTCGGGCTCCATCTTGAGACGCAAGGCCAGTTTCTCAGCCACGTGCCGGGCCGTTTCGCCGCCCCCGAAGCCGACATGGACGCGGCTGGAAGCTGCGCGGCGCCTCTTCTTCTGCATCTTCTTCTCGTACACCTGGATAATCAGGCCCAGGACGAGATCGGCCGTTTCGATGGCAAGGTTCGAGCCCACCAGCGACCCCTCCACATCCACGATGCGGGTGTCGGCGGGCATCTGCGGGAACGCTTTCGCCAGCTGCGAGAGCATGCCGTCCGCGCGAGCGGGGCAGAGCTTCACGAAGCCATGTTTGATGGCCTGGCGAATGATCGGGTAAATCTCTTCACGGCTGGTGTTATACCCCTGGGTGGTGAGCCAGTCGGCCAGGGCGTTTGTGCTCCATTCCCCCGTGAAGAAGCGATCGACGACGCCATACATCAGATTTCCGGGCAGGTTCCGGCTGCGCAAGGGGGGCCTCCTACAATCGAGCGGTGGCTCGCTGAGTGTGACGTTTCTGCCTACGAAAATCCCGATTTGATAAAATTGTAAACAATACAGTTACAATGTCATCTAGTGTGTGGAATTGTGAT
>CBEVTG010000419.1:0-2582 GCA_965552745.1 uncultured bacterium | reverse complement strand
GGAAGGCCCGTACCACCATGAGCGGCCCCAGCGCCGCGGCGAGAGCCGACCACGCCAGAACCACCAGGGAGAAGACGTTCGCCGATCCGGCCAGCGCGATTCCCAGAACCAGCGCCGCCACGCCCAGGGTTCCGGCTTTGGCAATCCAGTACGAGTTTCGCCAGCGCGGGAACATGTCCTGCGTCACCGCCGCCGAGCAGGAGAGGATCTGGGAATCGGCGGTGGACATGGTGGCTGAGAAGAGACCGGCCAGGACGAGCCCCACGAGAATGGACGGCAGGAGCTCAACCGAGAGCTGAGGTAGCGCCAGCTCCGCATCGAAATCAGGACCTGCTGCCAGGAGCACGCGGGCGGTCAGGCCGACGGCGATGCAGGCCGCCGAGAACAGCACGTACCATATGAAATAGATGCGGCGCGCCTTGACCAGATGATCGGCATCGTCGATAACCATGGCGCGCACCATGATGTGGGGCTGTCCGACCACACCGAAGCCCGCGAACATCCAGCCCATGAGGTAAGCCGCGAAGCCGAATTTAATGTCCTGGGGAATGAAGTTCACAAGATTCGGGTCGATCTCGATCAGACGGGGCCAGAGAGTCCCAAAGCCGCCGATATTCTCTCCGGCCACAAACAGGAGCATCGCCATCGATACAAGCATCAGAACAGCCTGCAGGGCATCGGTCCAGATCGACGCGCGGATTCCCCCCGCAAAACAGTAGAGCACTACGATCACCGCCCCGATGATGGCACCCATCGAGATGTCCCAGCCGAACAGCACATGCAGTGCCTTGGATCCGGCCTTGAGCTGGGCCGCGGCATAGATTCCCAAGAACACCAGAAGGATGATCGCGCTCAGGCGCACCACCCACTCGTGCCTGCCGTTAAGGCGGTCGCCGAGAAAAGAGGGAACCGTCAGCCAGTTCTCCTCCTGCGAGCGCGTACGCACATGCCTGTGAACCCAGCGCCAGGCCAGATAGTCCCCGCCTATCCAGCCCGCCATGATCCACATGGCGGAGATGCCGGCCGCGTAAGTCCAGCCGATCAGGCCGATGAACATGTAGCCGCTGTTGTTCGTGGCAACGGCTGAGAGTCCCATGAGCCAGGGTCCCACCGAGCGGCTGGCCACAAGGTAGTCTTCGGTGGTGGTCTTTCGCCGCGTTGCCGAATAGATGCCGACCAGGACGAACGTGATCAGGAAGAAGATGAAGCTGATGACGATGGTCATCGATCGCATGTTTTTCGCTCCGGGTTCCTAGGATTGGATGCGTTTTTTCGATTTGATGAATGGCACCGGAACAACCGTCGCCGGCCGGCGCGCGTCCGACGAATCGATGGTAAACCGGGTATCCGGTGCCGCCTTGTCAGCAGGCACGTTGACGAAGCCAATATTCTTCTCGAGCCGAGGGGAACGCACGCAACGGGTTACGTGGCCGATCTTCCTGTCCCCGTCGAGCACCGGCCAGAACTCCGGGTTGGATTGCAGTAGCGGTGTTCCTCCGATTTCGACGCCGACCAGCCGCCGCTTCACACCCTCCGCTTTGATGCGCTTGAGCGCCTCCTTGCCGATGAAATCCGCCTGCTGCTCCAAATCGACGAGACGGTCGAGGCCGATGGTAAAAGGGTTGTCCTCGCGCCTGATATCCGAAGCGTATGACAAGATGCCTCCCTCGACGCTGCGGATTGTGGAGGGAGTGCCTGGAGCGATGTTGTGAGGCTTTCCCGCTTCCATCACCATCTCCCAGAGCTCATCGCCGCGGCTGCCGTCACGTAGATAAATCTCGTAGCTGATCTCGCCGCTCCATCCTGTACGCGCCAGAACCACAGGGATCCCCTTGAGATCGGTCTCCTTCAGCCGGTAATACTTCAGCTCCAGAGCCCAGTCGCCGAACAGTGTTTTCAGCACCTGGGGAGATTTCGGCCCGCCGAGCTGCAGCGGAGAGACATCCGGCTCGGTGATGGTCACGTTCATGCCGGAGCTCAGGGCGACTCCCTGGGTCCACAGCAGTACGTCCCCGTCTCCGGGGGAGATCCAGAACTGATCCTCTCTCAACCTCAGGAGCACTGCATCGTTGATGATTCCGCCGTCCGGACCTGTCAGGAGCACGTAGAGTGCTCGTCCGGGCTCGCATCTCGAGAGATTTCGCGGCGTGAGGTACTGAGCGAAGCGCGCGGCGTCCGGGCCCGCGATCTCGATCTGTCGCTCACACGACACATCCCACAGCGTGACGTCGTTGACCAGGCTCCAGTACTCATTCACAGGATCGGTGTAGCCGGTCGGCATGAACATGTGATTGTAGATAGTGAACGACTTGACCCCGCACCGTTTCGTCGCCTCGAAATAGGGTGACTTGCGCACCCGCGGGCCAATGGCAATGCGGGGCGCGAACTCCTCTGGACTCATTTCCGTCCTCCACTCAAACGTATCAAAGCTGGTTGCGAGCGTTGAACCGGCAGATTCCGGGCTCTGGCGGCGCCGGTCACTCGATGAGCGCCTGGTAGGTGAGGATTCTCATCTTGGAGCGCAGCGGGTAGGTGGCCGAGGGACTCAGCTGAGTAAAGATCATCCCAATGAGATCCTCATC
>CBEVTG010000418.1:0-2584 GCA_965552745.1 uncultured bacterium | reverse complement strand
GGGGGATGTGAAGTCGTTCCCTCGTGGTGCTACTCCGATCGATTTCGCGTACGCGATCCATACCGAGGTCGGCAACCACTGCGTCGGCGCCCGCATCAATGGCAAACTGGTGCCCCTGCGCACGCCGCTCACGAATGGCGACATCATCGAGATCCTGACCTCGCCCGGCCAGCAGCCGAAACGCGACTGGCTCCATCTGGCGGTCACTTCCCGCGCGCGCAGCAAGATCCGCCACCTCCTGAGCGTCGCTGAACGTCGGCACAGCGTGGACTTGGGCCGCTCTCTCCTCGAGAAAGAGCTCCGGCGCTGTCGCGCCAAGTTCTCCCAGGTCCTTCAGAGCCCAGCCATGGCGAAGTATCTGACCTCCTCCGGTCACGGGACGCCGGAAGATCTCTTCGCTGCCATTGGCTATGGTAAGGTCGTGGCCTCCCAGGTCGTTGAGAAAGTGCTTCCGCGACAGACTGTCGAGGTTCCGAAGAAGTCAGGCCTGGGCGGGGTGGTGAGGCGGGCTCTCGGCCTGGCGGGCGGTGGGCCTGCCGTCAAGGTGAAGGGCCTGGACGATCTGATGGTGGTTCTGGCCCGGTGCTGCAAACCCGTGCGGGGAGAGGCGATCGTCGGTTACATCACGAGGGGCAAAGGGGTCTCCGTGCATGCGGAGCGCTGCCCCAATGTGGAGAGGTTGCTGCTGAGCCCGGAGAGACGCATTGAAGTTTCGTGGGATCGGGCCGCCGAAGAAAAATATGAAGTGCAGGTGCGCGTGCGCTCGGAGGATCGCAAGGGGATCCTTGCCAAGATCACCTCGGTGATCGCCGGCGAGGGGCTGAACATCAAGAACATCGAAGCCCGTGCCCGGGAAGATCAGAGTGGCCAGATGGATTTCTGGCTGGAGTTGCACGAGATCGCCCAGCTCAGACGCCTGCTTGACAAGCTCAGGAAAGTCCCTGGCGTGCGGGGGGTGGAACGAATGACCCGCTGAACTCCGGGAGGAGCCAAACCGCAACAGCATTTATTGAGAAGGGAGGTACCCTGGCGTGACAACCCGACCCGAAGTTGTTCGAACATCTGGCGCCCCGGCCGCCATCGGGCCTTACTCGCAGGCTCTCAGGCTGGGTCCGTGGATTTTTCTCTCGGGCCAGATCGCCCTGCACCCCGAGAGCGGCAAGCTCATTGAAGGGGGCGTCGGTGAACAGGTGCGTCGCTGCATGGAAAATGCGCGTGCGGTATTGCGCGAGGCGGATGCCGATTTCAAGGACGTCATCCGGGCCACCCTCTACCTGCGGGACATGGGCGATTTTCAGGAAGTTAACCAGGTCTACGGAGAGTACTTTTCGGAGCGTCCGCCTTCCAGGAGTGCCGTACAGGTGGCCGGACTGCCCCGCGGTGCGGCGGTGGAGATCGAGTTGACAGCTTACCGGGAGAAGTAACTGGAGAGGGGTTGAGTGGAGTTGGCCGACTTCGCTCAGGCGATGGCTTTTTCGATGCGGCCGGAACGCAGGCAGCGCGTGCAGATGCGGACCCGCCGGGAACCTCCCGGGACGCGAATGCGCACGCGCTGAAGGTTCGGGTACCAGATCTTCTGAGTCACGTTGTTCGCGTGACTGACGTTGTGGCCGAAATGCGGCCCCTTGCCGCATACCTTGCACTTTCTGGCCATGGTTTCCGCTCTGTCTCCAAAAAAGTAGAAGTTGAACTTTAACATGCCGATGGCCTCCTGATCAATCCGGGGGCCGTCTGGGACACCGTGCGTCTCTTATTCATTTCCACTATTTCCGCATTCTCTTGCTACCCGGGTGTCCGGGCCTATATTCACTCCATCAGGTCCGGTCATGTCAGAGCCCAGGCAAAGTGGAATGTGCAAACCGTCACGCGCACTTGACTGTCCAGGATCCGGTCATTAAGTTGACGCGCGAAAGCGAGTTTATGTTTTGTATTTGTGGCATATGTAGATAAGGGAGAACACAAAGGTGTTTTTCTCACGCAGAGGCAATCTGATCGGGCTGGACATGGGCTCCTCGAGCATCAAGCTCGTGCAGCTCAAGGAAATCGGAAAGGGTTCCGGGTACCGTCTCGAGACTCTCGGTGTTTCGCCGCTCAGTCCGGAGGCCATTGTGGATGGCGCCATCATGGACTCCGGTCTCGTCGTGGACGTGATCCAGAACGTGTTCCGCGAGCACAAGGTAAAAGTCAACGAAGTCGCCCTCTCGCTGTCCGGCCACTCGGTCATCATCAAGCGCGTGTCGCTTCCGGAGATGAACGAGGACGAGCTGGCGGAATCGATCCAGTGGGAAGCTGAGCAGTACATCCCATTCGACATTCAGGACGTGAACATCGATTACCAGATCCTGCAGGGTGACATGCCCTCGGCCGAAGGCACGATGGACGTGCTTCTGGTGGCGGTGAAGAAGAGCAAGATAAACGACTACACGAGCGCCCTCAGTCAGGCCGGCAAGGCCCCCGCCGTGGTGGATGTCGATGTATTTGCCCTCCAGAACGCTTACGAGGTGAACTATCCGGCGGAGCCTAACCTCAGCCTCGCTCTCGTGAACATTGGAGCCGGCGTTACCAACATCTCCATCATGCAGGG
>CBEVTG010000417.1:0-2585 GCA_965552745.1 uncultured bacterium | reverse complement strand
TTAAATCGGTCCAGTTTCAGGGTTAGAATTTGACCTCTGCGATGGGCCGGGAAAGGGGGGCAGGTCATAAACGCCCGCCGGCCTTCTGAGCCTCCAGCTGCCAATAACCCCCACTGGGTCGGTCACTGAGCCCCTACCAGCGCTGGCCCCAGCATACATAAAGCATATGGGCGCACCTAGTTCCTGTGTGCAATGGCACAAAAGCAAGGCCGTAGGCCCTTATCGGGCGGGTAATTAAGCTTCGAAATCGACCCTCCGACCCTCCAGGAGCTGGCACGGACCTTGCGTATTAAGGGTCAAGGAGCTTCCCCCGGTAGATACGGATCTGGGTAGGCCGGTCGCTCGCCGTCAGGGACAGCAGAGGGTGAGGATGGTACGGCGAGCGACCTGTCGGGGAATCGCTTGCTCTTGGGCAAGCGGGGAGGAGGGTCGGAATGCCAGGAATACAAGCGAGGAGGTGTGTCTCACTCCTGGCGGTGGTCTTGGCTCTGGCGGCCACCCAGCCCCCAGCCGCGGTCACCGCGAAGGCCACAGATACCCAGGTTAACCAAACCGGCCAGAAAACCCGCTTCACCGACGTGACCCGCGAAGCGGGTATCGATTTCAGGCACTCGTTCGGGGACAGGAGCTTCAGCAACCTCGTCGAGGCTGTCGGCGGCGGCGCAGCGTGGCTCGACTACGACGGCGACGGCAACCTCGATCTGTATCTTGCCACCGGCAGCTTCACCAAGGGGCTCAGCCAGGGCGAAAAACCCCCGCTCTCACCCGGCAATCGTCTCTACCGCAACAAGGGTGACGGCACGTTCGCGGACGTGACGAAGAGCGCCGGTGTCTCCTGCCGGGGCTGCTTTTCGACGGCCGTGTCCGCGGCCGATTTCGACAACGACGGTGACAGCGATCTGTACGTTGCGAACTTCGGCCCCAACGTCCTGTACCGCAACAACGGCAACGGGACGTTCTCCGACATCACCGAACGTGCAGGGACCGGTGACACCCGCTGCTCCGTGGCCATCGCCTGGCTCGATTACGACCGTGACGGACTGCTCGATCTCTATGTTGGCAACTACATCCAGTTCGATCCCAAGTACGACGTTTTTTACGCCCCGGACGGTTTCCCCGGTCCGCTGAACTACGCCGGCCAGCCCGATTCGCTGTACCACAACCGCGGCGACTCCACGTTCGAGGAGATCGGCGGGAAAGTGGGGCTGGATCGTGCCGGCCGGGCCATGGCGGCGGCGGCGGTGGATATTGACGCCGACGGTTACGACGACATCTATGTCACCAACGACGCCATGGAGAACTACCTGTACCTGAACCAAAAAGGAAGCACCCTCAAGGAGTCGGCCCTCACCGCGGGAGTCGCCTTCAACGGCATGGCGGATCAGACCGCCAGCATGGCCGTGGACTTCGGTGACTACAACGCCGACGGACTGCCGGACATCTTCATCTCGGACAACGCGCTGTCATCGCTCTTCCGCAACGAGGGCAACGGTCGCTTCAATGACCGCTCTCCGCAGGCCGGGATCGCCGAGGCCAGCGCGCAGTTCGTGGGCTGGGGCGCGTTCTTCTTTGACTTCGACAACGACGGCGATCTCGACATCTTCAAGACCAACAGTGATCTGTCCCGGCTGTTCGGCCAGGAGGATCAGCTTTACGAGAACTTCGGAGGCGGAAAGTTCCGCGACGTCTCTGACGCAGCGGGGAGCTACTTCGAGCGGGAGGAGATGGGACGGGGGGCCGCTTACGCCGACTATGACAACGACGGCGATCTCGATGTGGTGATCGTCAACCTGGGCAGCCCGGCGGTGCTGCTGCGAAACGACGGAGGAAACAGGCGGCGCTACCTGCAAATCCTCCTGAAGGGGCGCGCCGGCAACCGGGACGGGATCGGCGCCCGGCTCGAGGTGAGCGCGGGCGGCCGCAAGCAGGTCCTGCACAAGAGGGGCTCGGGCGGATATCTCTCGCAGCACGATCCGAGGCTGCACGTGGGCCTCGGCGAGATTAACCGGGTCGAGGAGCTAACGGTCCACTGGCCTTCCGGGCGACGGCAGATTCTGCGCGATGTTCCGGCCGGGCAAGTTCTCGAGCTGCTCGAGCCTGGAGATTGACATGCACGGTCGTTGCTGCATCGCTCTTCTCTTTCCCGTCTTCGGGATGGTTCTCCTGGGCGGAATCGCCGGCTGTGCCGGCGCTGCCGATCCTGCATCTCTGATCTTGATCGAGCTCGAGCCGGTGCCGTCGAACGCTCCGGAAGCGTCCCGGGATACGGACTGGCACAGGCGCATCGTGGCGCTCGATCTGGACCGTCCGGGAGATAGCGGGCGCAGGGTCACGCGCGGCTTCTGGTCCGCCTCCTTGCCTGCGATCTCGTACGACGGCCGACGCATCCTGTTCGCCGGACAGAGGGAGAGCTCGGATGCGCTGCGCATCTGGGAAATACGGGCAGACGGCACGGGCGCAAGACCGGTCACGGACGGCCGAAAAGAGGCCCGGCATGCCTCCTACCTGCCCGATGGCCGCATCGTCTTCAGCGGCCTCGACACGGAGACTCCGGCGGAGGAGAGCTCCGCCAGCCGCTCTCTGTT
>CBEVTG010000416.1:0-2586 GCA_965552745.1 uncultured bacterium | reverse complement strand
TGGCACCGGCGGCCAGCGCCTTGGTAATGTCGCCGGAGAACTTGATGCCTCCGTCTGCGATGATGGGCACATCGGCGCGCTGCGCAGCGTGGTGGCAAGCGGCGACGGCGGTGATCTGCGGCATGCCCGCTCCGCTGACGATGCGGGTCGTACAGATGGAACCCGGCCCCATGCCCACCTTGACGGCATCCGCTCCGGCCTTGATGAGATCCCGTGTCGCCTCCTGCGTTGCAACGTTACCGGCGATGACCTGAATCTCGGGATGTTTCTTCTTGATCTGCTGCACGGTTTCGATCACGTTCTTGCTGTGTCCGTGTGCGGTATCAACGGCCAGGACATCCACCTGTACCGCAATGAGGGCCGCGGCGCGCTCCAGCGCCTCTCCCGAGACACCGACCGCCGCTCCCACCCTCAGGCGCCCCAGTTCGTCCTTGCAGGCATTGGGGTACTTGATCACCTTCTGGATGTCCTTGACGGTGATCAAACCCTTGAGCTTGTAGCTCTTGTCAACCACCAGAAGCTTTTCGATGCGATGCTTGTGCAGAAGCGCCTTAGCGTCGTCGAAGCCGATCCCCTCGGGCACGGTGACCAGGCGATCGCGCCCTTGGGTCATCAGGGCGGAAACCGGAAGCTCTGTGCGGGTCTCGAAGCGCAAATCCCGATTCGTGAGTATGCCCTCCAAGGTTCCGTTCTCGTCAGTGACCGGAACACCTGAGATTCGATAGCGTGACATGAGCTCGAGCGCGTCGCGGATCGGGCTCTCCGGCCGCACCGTGATCGGATCGACGATCATCCCGCTCTCGGATCGTTTTACGCGATCAACTTCGTGTGCCTGAGCTTCGATCGACATGTTGCGATGGATGATCCCCAGTCCTCCCTGCTGCGCCATGGCAATTGCCATCGGCGCTTCGGTAACGGTGTCCATGGCGGCGCTGGTGATCGGGATGTTCAGAGAGATGGCTCGTGTCAGGCGCGTACACACCTCCGTGTCAGTGGGCAGGATATCCGAGCGCATCGGACACAAAAGAACATCATCGAAGGTAAGCCCTTCGAGCAGATCGTCTTGCAGCATCACCAAACTTCCTCCTCCCTGATCACCTTCAGATCTCCTCGAAGCGGTGCAGGGCTTTGTGAAAATAGTAGGCTGTGTGTGTCAGGGTTTGCCAGCGCGACTTCAGGGTCATGAGCACTGAGTATTCTGTCTTCCACACGTCCCTGTAATCGATCCCGCCCCTTCTGAGAGGCGCACCGTCAGCCTTGCGGCGCAGTTCCGCCTTCCATTCCTTCTTCCAGCCCAGGCGTTCGTCCAGGCTGAGAACTCCTCCGGCTCGTTCAATCTCAGAATCGGTCTTGATACCAAGCATCACGTCGGTCCACTCGCTCACGGGCACCATCGACTCCAGATAGTCGAGTGGTCCCCCGCGGCCGGCCGGCGGGCACGAAATGACTACCAGAACGGCGATGGGCAACTCGTGTGCCAGAGTGACCAGGCGCCGACACAGTTGGGCGCATCCCTCCTGCCCGGCCGCCTCCCACCCGGCCAGCGACGCCAGAGGATCGACCACCAGCAGTACGGTGCGCGTCTGCGGCTGCACCAAGCGGTCGTTCTCGCGTCTCAGGCGCTCCAGATCCGGATCCGGCGTGGCCCCCTGCACGCTGAGGTGGCGATGAAACGACTGGTAAATCCGCATGGCGTCCTGGAGCTCTTTCGGCTTGTTCTTCCCGCGCAGAACCTCGCCGGCATCCACCTTGCCGATCCTGGAGAGGGTCTTGAGCAGCAACGCTTCGGGACGCATCTGGCCGGAGAGGTAGAGAACCGGCACGGCGGGCTCACTGTCACGCTCACGCTGGAGATTGTCAAAGGCAACGCCGGAAGCGATCTGCAGTGCAAAGCTGGTCTTGCCCTCGCCGCTAGCGCCCACCAGACCCACTACCTGGCCAACGTGGAAGCCCCCCTGTAGCACCCGGTTCAGACCAGTCCCTGCATTCGTTTTGGAGCCAAAGGCGGTTACAGGGATCGGTGCGGCATCTCGCGAGGTCAGTCGAGCCAGAAGGTCGGCCGTGCTGCTCTCGGAGGGCGGTGTCCTCGAGTCTCCCGGAAGGGGCGCGACCGGTACGCTCTCCTTTGGAGGGGCCTTAGGCGTCGTGGTCTTGTCGGCCATCTTGGAAGTCTCCTTGCGCTCCGAGGGCGCGAGTGTCGCCGGTTTCTCAGCCGTCGTCACCGGGGTAGACACGGCGGCCGGGGCAGAGGTTTCGTCCGTTTCGAGGCTCTTGCCGGCCGCCGATTCCGCCAGGGCACTCGCCGTGGCTTCCACACGCCTGGAGCTGCGCGCGGCACGGGACGGCAGATCTTCCCCGAGCAGGCTGATGGTCAGCGGGGTGGTTCCTGACTCCGACTCTGCACCGTAGAGGTAAAGACCACGGGCCATGCGCTCCATTGACAGCCTCAACGGGGGATCCAGCGGGTGGCGTGCCTCCCTGGCAAGGTCACGCAGATAGCGCCCATCCTTCACCTGGATCTCCTGGAATGAAGCCCACACCTTGTGGAGAGCTGGGCTGCCGCTCTTTGCCCCCTCCGCCTGCCAG
>CBEVTG010000415.1:0-2590 GCA_965552745.1 uncultured bacterium | reverse complement strand
CAGACCGAGTGCCCGGTGACGGACCAGCGCGCGGTCTACGTCACGGCGGTCGGCGAATCCCGCTCGAGGGAGCGCCAGCTCCTGCTCCACAGGAGAGGCCAAGCGGAAGCATGATAGGCTGTTCGGCAGCAACCCCGTTCAAATTACATGGCGGACTCCAATGAGGGAGTCCGGAGGAGAGGCATGACGCAGAGAAGAAAAGGAACGTCGAGGCGGGAGTTCTTGAAGAAAACGGCTTTCTCGAGCGCCGGCCTGGGTGTGGCCGGTTGCATCGGCGCGGCCGCGACCGGCAGCGCATCGGCGAAGGAGACACCGACCGCGGACGGTGCCACCACGGCAGAGCTGCCTGCGAAGGTGCCGCGCAAGCTCCTGGGCACGACCGGTGAGAAGGTGCCGATTCTCGTACTGGGTTGCGCTCAGAGGTTTGATGACAAGTATGACAAGGTCCTGCACCGTTGCTTCAAAGAGGGCGTGGACTACCTGGACACGGCCATCGTCTACTCCGACGGCTGGTCTCACCGCACCATCGAACCGTTCATCGAGCAGATCGGCGATCGCAAGAAGCTGTGGATCACCTCGAAGGGATGGTACGAGGACGGTTCCGTGGAGGATTACACGAACGGACTCGATCAGGCCCTCGAGGAGATGCAGATCGATTATCTCGATCTGTACTTCATGCACGAGCTCGACGATCCCAAGCACCTGGAACCCGAGTACATCAGGATGGGAGAGAAGCTGCGAAAGAGTGGCAAGACCCGCTTCTTCGGCTTCTCGTGCCATGGCGACCGGTTGGTGGAGCTGCTCGACAAGGCGCCGGTGGTGGGCGGCATCGACGTGATCATGTTCCGCTACAACTTCTCCCGCTATGGCGATCTGAAGCTCAACCAGGCGATCGACCGCTGCAAGAAGGCGGGTATCGGGCTCATCGCCATGAAGACCCAGGACTCGGTGCCGAAGGACAACGAGAAGGTCATTGAATTCAAGTCGAAGGATTTCACGCTCGAGCAGGCGAAGCTCAAGGCGGTGTGGGCCGACGAGCGCATCGATTCAGTGGTCTCGCACATGGACAACACGAAGAAGCTGGCCGAAAACGTGGCCGCCGCCAAATCGCCCGTGCAACTTTCAATGACCGACTTCCAGCAGCTGCAGCGCCTCGCGACAGCGACGGCCTCGTATGCCTGCCAGGGCTGCTCGCACATCTGTGAATCGCGGGTCGAGGGTGACGTCAAGATCGCCCGCTCGCTGCGCTACCTGATGTACCACGAGTGCTACGGGGAGAGCGAGAAGGCGAAGACCCTCTACCGCCGCATGCGTCCCGCGGAGCGCGCCATCGAAGGGGTCTCGTTCGCGGCCGCCGAGGCCGTGTGCCCGCAAGGGATCAGGATCGCCGAGCGGCTTGCCGTTGCAAAGCGGCAGCTCGAGGGAGTGGCCTGATCGTCAGAGGGGCGGCCCGGCCGCCTCTCCGAGCATGGCGCGGCGCACCAGCGGTATGGGCGGGCCGCCGTACGACAGGAACTGGTCGTGGAATTCGCGCCACGCCTCGCGCCCGCCCCGGTCCAGCGTCCAGTCTTCCCTGAGCCGGCGGATCATCAGCTTGCCGAGCGTGTAGTTGAGGTAACCCGGATCGTAGGTGCCCCGGGCCGCCTGCTGGCGGGCGTTTCCGACATCCGCGAACGCCTTCTCCAGGAACATCTGCTCCGACTCCTCGACCGTCATCCCCCTGGCGTGCAACCCGATGGCCGATAAGTAGCGCGCGTTGCGTCTGAGCGCGTTGAGGAGCTGCCCGATGTGGGTTTCCGGGTTGTCCCTGCCGTAACCGGCTTCCCACATCATCTCTTCCGTATAGTGGGCCCAGCCTTCCGCAAACGCGTATCCCACGAAGATGCGGCCGATCTCCGACGAGGCGCGGTTCGAGTGCAGGAACTGCAGGAAGTGTCCGGGCCAAACCTCGTGCACGCTGATGAAGAGCAGGGGAGTGGCGCCCGGGATGTAGGCCGCCTGCTCCTCCGGGGTCCAGCTCGGGTCGGGCGGCGCGATGTAATAGACGGACGGCAGGTTATCCTCGTAAGGGCCGGGGATGTCGATGTAGGCGGCATTGGATCGCTGGTACGGGGGCGCTTCCTCGACCTGGGCCCGTTCGGTTCCCGGGATCGAGACGATCTTCTCCTGGCGCACGAACTCCTCCAGATCCTCGAGCTGTCTGCGCGCGCCCATGACGGGACCATTCGCAGGCTTGTTGGCCTGCGCCTTCCGGGCGCACTCCAGCATCCGCAGACCCGGGGCGTACAGGGCGCACGCTTCCTCGAGCGCTTCGAGGTTACGCTCGAGATCGGCGCGCCCGGCTGCTTCGAGCTCCTCCAGGGACACATCCACGCGCTCGGTGGCACGCACCATTTCATGGAACAGGTCTGCGCCCAGGGCGAAGTCATCGGTCGCCCGCGCTTCCTGCCCCTCGAGCCATGCGTCCATTGACTGGAATGCCTGTTTCGCGGTCACGTTCGCTTCCATGAACCGGGCCTGCAGATCCGCATCCTCGACTTCCGAAAAAATAGCCGGCACGTCTTCCTCGAGGTAGCTTGCCAGCCCTCCG
>CBEVTG010000414.1:0-2607 GCA_965552745.1 uncultured bacterium | reverse complement strand
GTCCCTTGACGCCGATGCAGAGATCCTCGGAGCCCTTGCCCACCTTGGCGGCGGCGCGCTTGGAGCCCTCGGCCAGGAGATCACCGATACCCTCGCGTGTGGCGATCTTCTTGACCAGGGCCACCATAGCCTCCGCGTTGCCGTACTTGGCGTCGATACCGTTCAGTTCGTCCCTGCTCAGGATGCCGCGCTCGTAGCACTCCATGGTCCACGCCACGCTGGTACCTGTCTGGATGGTGTCGAGCCCGTACATGTTGCAGATCTGGTTGGCCTCGGAAATGGCTGCCAGATCCTTAATCCCGCAATACGAGCCGTGCGTGGCAACGGTTTCGTACTCGGGGCCGCCGTAAAAGGCCTCGGCCTTGTAGCCGCGCTCGTCCACCTCGACCACCCGCTTGCAGCGCACCCCGCAGGCATAGCAGGTGTCAGTATCCTTCAGGATCGTCTCGGTCATGGTCTCGCCGGAGATCTTCTCGTAGTCCTCGTACTGGCCTTCGCTGTAGTTACGGGTCGGCAGGCCGCCGTCCTGGTGCTGGTACGAGAGCACGCCGCAAGTGCCGTTGATGTGCAGATCCCAGACGGCCGGATTTTCCTTGGTGTTGGTGGCGCCGAACTTGGCGAGCTCGCGTACCCGGTCCATGTGGGCGGGCTTCAGCTTGGGCTTGCCCCGTACGACGACGGCCTTGAGGTTCTTGGAGCCCATGACGGCGCCCATCCCGGTACGGCCGTTGGCCCGGTTGGACATGTTCATGATGGCGGCATAACGCACCATCTTCTCTCCCGCCGGGCCGATCTGGGCGATCTCGATCTTCTTGTCACCCAGCTCTTCCTTGAGGGCCCGCTCCGCATCGCCCGTCACCTTGCCCCAGAGCTTGGAGGCATCGCGCAGTTCTACCTCACCGTCCTTTATCCAGAGGTAGACCGGCTTTGGCGACTTGCCCTTGAGAATGATGGCGTCGTAGCCGGCTGCTTTCATTTCGGCGGGAAAGTAGCCTCCGCACTGGGAATCGCCGGCACCGCCCGACATCGGCGACTTGGCCGTGGCGGTCATGCGGCTCTGCCCTGAAACAGCGACTCCCGTGACGATGCTGGTGGCCAGGCACAGCACGTTCTCGGGGCCGAGAGCGTCCGCCCCTTTGGGGATGAGCTTGAGCGCGTAATACATGTTGAGCGCGCTGCCACCCATGTAGGTGCGATAAAACTTCTCGTCCGGTGTCTCGATCTCCCACTTGCCCTTGGTGAGATCGACGATAAGGATCTTCCCGTTATAGCCGTTAGGCATGAGGTTCCTCCCCTGTTCTGGTCTTCAGATGCTGCGAGGTTTCAGGATACCGGTGGAGATTATATCCCGCGTTTGCGCCCGCTTCAACGGTCTGTGGCCCCGCCGTGTACGGGTGGGAACAGGTTGACGCGGTCTCCTTCCTCGAGGGTCTTGTCGGGTTTTGCGAAGCAGTCGTTCACCGCCAGCAGGGGCTGGTAGCCAAGCCGGGCGAACTCGGGGAAGCGCTCCCCGATCGGGGCGACTACATCACCCACACAGCTACCCTCGGGTAGATCGATCTCGACCGGTTCTCGCGAAAAACGCTGCCGGAACGAGCCGAAGAACTTGACGTTGATCTTCAATCGCGCACTCCGTGTGCAGCAGTATACCGCAGGGCATGAGCAGCCAGATCGGGCTCGTTCGCGGGATGGGCGACGGGCCTGCGGTATAATCCGCGCACCGTTTGGCCAGGATCGCAATGCCAGAAAAGGGCCGACCGGAATTGCATGTGTCCACGGGACAGGAGGGATAGATGAGTGGATTGCTGGAGGGGAAAACGGCTCTGGTGCTTGGTGTGGCCAACAAGCGAAGCATCGCCTGGTCGATTTCACAGGCGCTGGCGAATGCGGGGGCCACGCTGGCTTTCACCTACCAGGGCGAGCGGCTGGAACAGAACGTGCGCGAGCTCGCGTCGAGTGTGCGGTCGGCGCTGGTATTGCCGTGCGACGTCTCGAAGGACGACGAACTGGATGACCTCTTTTCCGCTGTGGACAAGGAGTTCCAGGGCCTCGACATTCTCGTGCACTGTGTCGCCTTTGCGCAACGCCCGGACCTCGAGGGCGAGTACCTGGCGACATCGCGGGAGGGGTTCCGCGTTGCCCAGGATATCAGCGCTTTCTCGCTGGTTGCGCTGGCGCGCGGGGCTGCGCCCCTCATGGACAAACGCGGCGGGGGATCAATCCTGACTCTGACCTACCTCGGATCCGAGCGGGTAATCCCGAAGTACAACGTCATGGGAGTGGCCAAAGCTTCGCTGGAGGCCAGTATCCGGTACCTCGCCAACGATCTTGGTCATCGAAACATCCGGGTGAACGGGATCTCCGCAGGCCCCATCAGCACGCTCGCGGCCCGTGGCATTCCGGGTTTCACCAAGATGCTGGAGCATGTCCGGGAAAAAGCTCCCATGCGCCGCAACACAGATCCGGCCGAGGTGGGAGATGCCGGGCTGTTCCTGTGCTCCCCCATGGCGCGCGGCATTACCGGTGAGGTGATCTTCGTCGACTGCGGCTACCACATCATGGGAATGTGAGATTGGCCTCCGAGCGAGCGCTCCGACTCGAGGCGAG
>CBEVTG010000413.1:0-2612 GCA_965552745.1 uncultured bacterium | reverse complement strand
GGTGCGGGAAGGGGCGGCGTCACGCCGGGCCCGCGCCGGATTTCTGACACCTCGGGAGGATCGGAAGATCATGGATTTGCTGTAAACTTGGCCGGTCCCATTCAACCGGATTGACAGGAGGACCCCGATGGTGAAGCAACTGACACACGGGGCGGGCGCCGCTCTGCTCGTTCTGTCTCTTCTCGCTGGCTCGCTCACTGTGGTACTCGCCGAGGAGATCACTCCGTCGATCGGCAAGAAGACCCGGGACATGGAGAAGCTGGACGGTTTTCTTCCCCTCTACTGGGATTCGGGGGAGGGGAAGCTTTACCTGGAGGTGCCGCGTTTTGATGAGGAGCTGATTTACTTCACGTCTCTCGTCACCGGGGTGGGTTCCAACGACATAGGTCTGGATCGCAGCCAGCTTGGCTCGGGAAGGCTCGTCCGCTTTGAGAGGGTGGGGCCCCGGGTGCTCCTGGTTCAGCTGAACGATCGGTTCCGGGCTGAGAGCCCCAGCGCCGATGAGCGCAGGGCGGTCGAGGAGTCGTTCGCGCGCTCCGTCCTCTGGGGGTTCGAGCAGGTGGCGGAGAGCGGCGGGCGCGCACTCGTTGACGCCACCGAATTCGCGATTCGTGACGTGCATGGCGCCATCGGTGCGCTCGAGGCCACGGGACAGGGTGACTACGAGCTGGATGACTCGCGCAGCGCGGTTTATCTGCCCCGGACGAAGGCCTTTCCGAACAACACCGAGATCGAGGTGTCGCTCACCTTCAAGGGAGGGAAGCCGGGTTCATGGGTTCGGCAGGTGGCGCCGGAACCGGAGGCGATCACCGTGCGGCAGCGCCATTCCTTCGTGGCTCTGCCGGAGGCTGGATACGAACCGCGCGCCAGCGATCCCCGGGGCGGCTACTTCGGCATCGAGTACGCCGACTACGCGGCGCCCATCCGCGAGCCGATCCACAAGCGCTTCATCGCCCGCCACCGGCTGGAAAAAAAAGATCCTGAAGCGGCGCTCAGCGAGCCGGTGGAGCCGATCGTCTATTACCTCGACCGGGGCGCGCCGGAGCCGATTCGCTCGGCGTTGCTCGACGGTGCCCGATGGTGGAACGCCGCCTTCGAGGCGGCGGGGTACCGGGACGCTTTTCGCGTTGAGCTTCTGCCCGAAGAGGCCGACCCAATGGACGTGCGTTACAACGTGATCCAGTGGGTACATCGCGCTACCCGCGGCTGGAGCTACGGAGCCGCCATCATCGATCCCCGCACCGGGGAGATTCTCAAAGGGCACGTGCTGTTGGGCTCGTTGCGCGTCCGCCAGGATCACCTTCTGGCGGAAGGCCTCCTGTCACCCTACCGGGACGGCGATGAGACTCCGCCCGAGCCGGAGGCTGTGGCGCTGGCGCGCCTGCGCCAGCTCTCGGCGCACGAGGTCGGCCACACGCTTGGCCTGACCCACAACTATATCGCCAGCACGCAGGGCCGGGCCTCGGTCATGGATTACCCTCACCCGCTAGCGAAGCTGAACGACGATGGATCGATCGACCTCAGCGACGCCTACGATGTAGGCGTGGGTGCGTGGGATGAGGTCGCCATCGCCTACGGATACCAGGATCTTCCCGAGGGAACGGATGGGCCCGCGGAACTTGATCGCATCCTGAGCGAAGCGAGAGGACAGGGGATCACCTTCATCACCGATCGGGATGCGATCCCGGCCGGAGGCGCCCACCCTCAGGCGCACCTGTGGGATAACGCCCGCGATGCCGCCGCGGAACTGGAGCGCATGATGAAGGTGAGGCGCGCGGCCCTCGATCGTTTTGGCGAGAGTGCCATCCGGCGCGGCATGCCGATGGCCACGATGGAGGAGGCCCTGGTGCCCCTCTACCTTTACCATCGTTACCAGCTTGCCGCCTGTGCGAAGATCCTTGGCGGGCAGCAATACACGTACGCGCTGCGTGGTGACGGACAGGAGCCGTTACGTCCGGTCTCCGCGGCGGATCAGAAACGGGCTCTGGCAGCTCTGATCGCCACGCTCGATCCGGCCGAGCTGACGCTACCCGAGGCGGTGCTTGGAAAACTGCCGCCCCGCCCTTTCACGTTTCGTCCGCATAGGGAGCTGTTCGAGCGCTACACCGGCGTGGTGTTTGATGCGGTGTCGCCGGCTGCCGTGGCCGCGCGTCAGAGCACTTCCCTGATCCTCCAGCCCGAGCGTGCGGCGCGCCTGATCGAGCAGCACGCCATGAATCCGGATATGCCGGGACTCGGAGAGGTGATCGACGAGCTGCTCGAAGCCGCGTTCGGCGACGCGCCGGCGAACGGGTACGAAGCCGAGGTGGGCCGCACCGTAGAGCGGGTAGTCGTCGATGAGCTCATGGTGCTGGCGGCCGATGCCCCCATGCCACAGGCTCGTGCCATCGCTTCCCTGAAGCTTGCCCGTTTGCAGGAGCGCCTCGAGAGAGAGAACGGGAGCGGAGACGAGTCGGGTGCCGCCCACGATTTCCTGCTCGCCGCCGACATCCGGCGCTTCCTCGAGCGCGACTACGATCCGATGAGGCGAGTGCCGCTGGTCGATCCACCGCCCGGCAGCCCGATCGGTGAGCCCTCCCGGTGAGGAGAGCCAGCTGGATTGCTGCGGTGCT
>CBEVTG010000412.1:0-2621 GCA_965552745.1 uncultured bacterium | reverse complement strand
ATATTCAGGATTGTGGCACTCGTAGCAGAAGCTGAAGTGGTCGGCGCCGAGCTCAATGAGCTGATCGTATTTCCATAGGTCTTCGGTCGGCGTGAGCTGAACTCCGACCAGCGTACCGACCTGCTCCTTGAGCGCCTTCACGTAGGGGGCGGCGATGTCCAGATCACGGCCGGCATGGAATCCGCTGTTCAGGTGCACGAAGGTGACGCCCGATTCGTCCCGAGCGGCCCGGGCCACCTCGACGACTTCTTCGACGGATTTGCTGACCATCTCGTTGACGCCGACGTTGAGGCCGGTCGTGCAGAAGCGGCAATTGCCCACCGGTTTTGTGTACCAGAAGAGGCAAGAATTGCTGATATAGATGCCCAGGTAACTCCCCTGCAGGACACCGATGCGGCACATGGGCGTTCCGCGGGAGGTGTGCCGAGAATACCAGGCGGGCTCCGGAGGAATCCGTATCGCGTAGGTGGCGCTCTGGCGCGAATCCCTGAGGAAATAATCGCTGTCGTGCTTGAAGAGAGTGTAGGGTGAGGCGGTTACAAAATCCTCTTCAATGGGCACGTTCACCCAGACATCCTTGAGGGGCCCGGGTATGACGATTTCCAGACCCGAGCCCAGGCCTGCCCTCGTTCTGGACATCAGGCGTGCGTCGTTCTCGAGCGTGCAACTCGGGTCGACGCGTAGACCCTGGCAGAACAGGTCGATTTCGAGCTCACACGGGTTCAGCGATCGCAATGCGGTCTCCCTGAGGGGTGTCCCCGGTGAATCACCAGAGTTTACTCTAAATGAATGCAGGAGATGTGCCAGCTGCGGGTGTTCTCCCCTCCGGATCCCGGAGATCGGACAGAGAGCGGTGGGGTATTGAGAAAACCCTGATTGGTGTAAACTAGGAGAAACAGCAAGCTTATCGGCCGTGATGAGAGTTCACGCGGCCGCGGAAGACATATGTCAGAGCGCATCCTGGTCGTTGACGACGAGAAATTGATCCGCTGGTCCCTTCGGGAGAACCTGGAGCGGGCCGGCTACCAGGCCATCGAGGCCGAGGATGGCGAGCAGGCCCTGGAAGTCCTCGAGCGGGAGGGAGTCGATTTGCTGCTGCTCGACATCCGGATGCCTGTCAAGAATGGCCTGCAGGTGCTCGAGCAGGTGGTTGCCAACTATCCGGAAACGCCCACTATTCTCATGACCGCCTACAGCTCGGTGCAGGGGGCGGTGGAGGCGATGAAGCGCGGAGCCCACGACTACCTCGTTAAGCCGTTCAACCAGGAAGAAGTCCTGGTTGTGGTGCGCAAGGCGCTCGATACCACCCGCCTGCAACGGGAGCTCTCGCTGCTGCGGCGCCAGCAGCGGGAGACACACGGAATCTCCAGCCTGGTGGGCAAGAGCCCCCGGAGGAGGGAGGTCTATGAGCTGATCGCCAAGGTGGCTGCCAGCGCTGCCACCACGGTTCTGGTCTACGGCGAGAGCGGCACCGGAAAAGACCTGGCGGCGAAGGCGATCCATTATGCCAGCGACCGCACCGACAAGCCGTTCATGAACATCACCTGTTCGGCTCTGCCGGAGTCTCTTCTAGAAAGCGAGCTCATGGGGCACGAGAGGGGCGCCTTTACGGATGCGCGCGAGATGAAGCGCGGCCTCTTCGAAGTGGCTGACCGGGGCACCGTGTTCCTCGATGAGATCGGCGACATGGGGCTCGGCCTGCAGGCGAAGCTTCTGCGCTTCCTCGAGGATAAAACCTTCCGGCGCGTGGGTGGCTCTCGTGACATCCGCGTCAACGTGCGCATCGTGGCGGCAACGAACTGCGATCTCGAGAAGGCGGTGGCCGAGACCCGATTCCGGGAGGATCTCTACTTCCGGCTCAAGGTGATTCCGATACTCATGCCTCCGTTACGGGAACGCTGCGAGGATGTACCTCTGCTCGCCACCCACTTCATCGAACGCTTCAACCGTGAATTCCGCAAGAGCACCCAGGGCTTTACGGATGAGGCGCTGGAAAAGCTTGAACGCTACCGCTGGCCCGGAAATGTCCGGGAGCTCCGCAATGTCGTTGAACGGGCGATGATCCTGGAGAACAAGGAATGGCTGGGCCCGGAGGACCTGCCCGCAGAGGTGCGGGAGGGAACCGGCCTGGAGGCACCCGCCTCCACGGAACCCGCTGCACCCCCCGCGGCTGATGCCGGCTTTGGCCTGCGGGAGATGGAAGAGCAGATGGTTCGCCAGGCGCTCGGGAAGACGGCCGGCAACCAGAGCCGCGCCGCCGGGCTGCTCAACATTTCACGCGATGCGCTGCGCTACAAGATGAAGAAGTTCGGGCTGCTTTAGCCGTGGACACACCTTCTAGAGGAAGCCTCACTTCGAAGATCGATCCTTTCCCGGGCGTGCTGTCAATTCGGATCCACCCTCCCTGGCGCGTTACGGCCTGCCGCACCAGCGAGAGCCCCAGACCGGTACCGCGCGCCCGTGTCGTGAAGAACGGCTCGAAGATCTTCTTCTGACTCTCCGCCTCGATTCCGCAGCCGTCGTCTCTCACCCATAGAACAAATTCCGTGTCGAGGCGGCGCGTGCGCACCTCGACTGTTCCTCCTGCGGAGATCGCCTGCAGGGCGTTCAGGATCATGTTT
>CBEVTG010000411.1:0-2627 GCA_965552745.1 uncultured bacterium | reverse complement strand
TAATAAAGCCATCTCGACCTTCTGTCAAGAAAATTTTCGTACAGACCGCTCCGGTGGCACGGTTTTCGTGGATACTTCCGGTACAATTAATACCAGATTATCGACTATTTTTTTCACTATTCCGTCCTCCTCGGAGACTCCTGGCCCAGATCCCCGAGAGGTGGCCGGGCCGGGTTGTCATCACCCCGATCACGGGCTAAATTCTCAGGTAGTCCCGGGATAGGCCACCCACGGCCCGTCTCCGGACGGCGGAAGGCCGGATTCGATGCGCAAGACTTCGGGCACAGGCACCACGATCCATGCGCCGCGGGCGGAGGATCTGCGCCAGCAGCTCATGGAGCTGGCGCAGGAGCGCTTCCGCGAGCAGTTGGTGGACACGTTCGAGATTGAGCACCTGGTGGAGATCGCCACCAATTACTCGCTGCTGCTTTCCGACGTCTACGAACCCGGCAAGATCGAACGCATCCTGAGGCGTAACGACCCGGCGTCACGCTGGATCGATCACCTGAACCTCTCTGACGAAGAAGCCCACAGCAGCACGATCCTGCGCCTGCGGACCATCCCGGACCAGGTGAAGACGGTGGCCGACAAGTGCCTGTACGACGTGGGTGTCTTCCGGAAGGGTGAGCACCAGGGCGTCAGCCTGACCGACCTGGGTATGCAGGCTTACCGCATGGCCTCGGAGATCCTCGAGGTCCTGGCCGAGGACCACCGTCTGCGTGACTACTTCCGTGGAAACACCCTGGGAAAGATGCCCATCGAGGACGAGGTCGTCTTTCTCAAGCAGTGCGCCCAGCGTTTCACGGTGCACGCCGACCTCCTGCACCAGCTGGGCCTTCTGGAGAGCGACCAGTCCACACCGCGTCCCACGGCCGTTGCGAGTCCCAAGACGGCCCCGAAAGCTTCCCTCCCGGGCAAGGCTTCTTCAAATGCAGCCCGGACAGAGCCATCGAGTGCAAGGGCACTCAGGGCTCCGCCGGCTGTACCGCTGGAGAAGGAGCCTGATGGCCTCTCCACGCCGGATCGATCGCTGGTTCCCCCCGATGGCCAGGTCGCCACACCCCAGGCCGAGCAGATCTCAGGATTCGAGCGACTGCTGGTCTTCTCGGTCTTGCCGATCGATTCACTGCGCTCCCACCTGAAGGAAGTGGTCATCGATCAGGAGGAGGCGCTCGATACGCTCTGTGACGAATTCAGCCTCTACGCTACAGGCACGCAAAATCCGCGCAGGCCGTCCTCCTACCTGTTTGTGGGCCCCACCGGGGTCGGCAAGAATTACCTGGTGGAGTCGCTGGTGAAGCAGCTCGAGGAGCACTGGAGCAACGAGGTGCCGCTTCTGCTCCTGGAGGGGCCGAATTACACCTACCCCTCCGACATCAACGAGCTCCGGGGCGCCACGCGGGGGTTCATCCGCAGCGATGAAGAGGGTGTCCTCACCCAGTTCCATCACCGCTCCTCCGGCGCTCCCTTTGCGGTGCTGATCGTGGACGAGGTGGAGAAGGCACACCCCCAGCTGCATCGCTTCTTCCTGTCGATGATGGACCGGGGCACCGTAACCGACAACCGGGGACAGACCCTGCGCTTCAGCAACACCCTGATGGTATTCACCTCGAACCTTGGCTACAGCCGCATGCAGCAGGAGGGCACACCGATCGGGTACGAACATCCCCGGGGAGCACAGCGTTATCCACGGCGGGAGATAGAGCGCGAGCTAAAGAAAACTCTGTCACCGGAGTTCCTCAACCGTCTGACGACCGTTCATTTCGCCCCGCTGTCTCGCTCCTCCATCAGGCACATTTTCGATCTCGAATTCGCCAAGATCGCCTCTGGTTTCGAAAGCATCCACGACCTGAAACTGGAGATAACGGCACGGGCCAAGGATGCCCTCATTGAGCGCGGTTACAGTCCGGATTACGGAGCCCGCTACCTTGCCAGCACCCTGCAGCGCCACTGCAACGTCGAGGTGAGCAAGAAGCTCAAGCGTGACGAGTCGAATCCAAAGCGCCAGGTAGAGCCGGTTCTGGAATATCTGCGTGAGGTGCGAAGCGGGCAGCGCCTGTACCGTCCCGCCGAGGCAACCCGACTGGTCAACACACAGGCCCGCGTGCGCGTTCCTTACCATACACTGCGCATTGATTTCAGGAGTGGGAAGTTCCACTACGAGAGTAGAGGGCGCGGCCGATGATCTCGTTACTGGAGCAGATCAAAGGGCTCATCGAGCGCACCTACGACCTGTCCACGGGTATCGACGACGTCAGCGATTATGTGATCGGCGACACCGGCTGGAAGACCCTGTACGCCGGCACACAGGTCGCCGAGCATGTGACCCGTGCCCGCGTGACAGAAATCGTGGAGACCGCACACACAGTTCAATCAGACGAGGGGCAGCCAGCACTTCCGGCCACGGCCCGCACACTCGTCAGGCAGGATGCCGGGCAGGTGCGACTGAGCCTTTACTATCCGGATGTGCTCATTGATCATCTCGAGACTCACCCCCCCCTGCGATCCCTCAGCGAGGACAACATTGACGCTTTCGCGACCTTCGTGGAGGAGCTGGATCACCTGCTCCACATCGCGCACCGCGCACGGCAGGAGCGCGAAATCACCCTGCTAGAGCTGGAATGGCA
>CBEVTG010000410.1:0-2629 GCA_965552745.1 uncultured bacterium | reverse complement strand
CCGGTTGTACTCCCGAAGCACGGTACGCAGCTCATCGTGAGGCAAAGCCCTCACGGTGACGCCGTCGGCGCCGGTCATCGTCTCGGCGGCAATCATGGCGTTGACGATCGCCTCCTCGGTTGCCTGCACCGTTGCCTCAAAGAGGGAATCCATCTCATCGCTAGGGAACATGTCGAGCCGCACGGTATGCTCTGCCACCACCCGTCCTTCGTTCGCGGTTGAGAAGGCGATGAAGATGTCCCCGGATCCGCTCCCCGAGATGCTGCCCATGCGCGCCAGCCCCAGCGAAGCCCGGCGCGCGATGCGTTTGATCTGGTGAGGCAGGAGAGGGGCGTCGGTGGCCACCACGATGATGATTGATCCTGACTCGGTTTCGGTGCGCACGCCGCTGGCCGGAATCTCTCGTCCGACGGGCACGCCGGCAATCGTCAGCCGCCTGGCCAGGCCGTAGTTGCACTGCACCAGAACCCCGACCGTATGTCCTCCGTCCTCACGGGCCACGACCCGGGAGGAGGTTCCGATCCCGCCCTTGAAGTCATGACAAATCATTCCGGTGCCGCCTCCGAAATTTCCTTCCTGAACGGGACCGCCGCGGGCCGAGTCGATCGCCTCGAAAGCGTGTTCCTTTCGGACGTGGAATCCGTTGGCATCGTTCAGCTCTCCGTCCCAGGTCTCAGCCACGATCGGTAGAGACCAGCAGTATTCGGAGTCAGGTTGCCTGTCGTGCTTCAGGCACCAGGCGATGACGGCCTCAAACACCGTTCCCACGCTGTGCGTGTTGGTGAGCATGACAGGACCCTCGAGGACACCGAACTCCTCGAGCCAGTGTGCCCCAGTCATCTCGCCGTTTCCGTTCAAGGAGAAGACGCCTGCAAACACCGGTTGTGCCGAGGCGCGCCCCCGGGGCAGCACGGCGGTGACGCCGGTGCGGACCGGACCCACCCCCATCACGCGCTTGCCCTCACCTCTGATGATGGTGCTGTGGCCGACCTCGACACCCTTCACGTCCGTGATGGCGTTGAAGGGCCCAGGAGTCCCATCGAAGGGGATGCCGAGATCCCTGCCGCGGGCTTCAGGGGACGCGGAGCCAGCGAGCGCCAACACGGCAGAGAGAGACAGGGTGAGAGCGGTGAGCAGGAAGCGTTGTTTCATCAGGGCAGTTCCTGGACATCGTTGCGAAATACGACTCCGTCCTTCATGACGAAATGCACCTTCTCGGTGGCGCGAATATCGGAGACAGGATTGCCTGAAACGGCGATGATGTTGGCCCTCTTTCCGGGATCCAGGGTGCCGAGGTCATCCTCGAGGCCGAGAAGTTCAGCTGCCACCGAAGTGGCCGAGAGCAGTGCCTGGGCCGGTTCCATGCCTCGACCCACCATGAGGGCAAATTCCTCTGCGTTGCGACCGTGCGGGCTCACCCCCGAATCCGTTCCAAAGGCGATGCGGACTCCCATCTTGAGCGCCATCCGGAACGCATTGGAGTGAGCTTCTGCGGCGGCGTGTGCCTTTTCGGCAATTTCCGGAGGATAGTTCTGCGGCGCATGTCCACCACCCGTGTACTCGAACGCCATCAAGGTTGGCACCAGATAGGTGCCTCGCTCTTTCATCATCCGGAATGCTTCCCGATCGAGGAAGGAACCGTGTTCGATCGAATCGATACCGGCGCGGATGGCCACCTTGGCTCCCTCCGCACCGTGGGCATGGGCGGCGGTTCTCTTGCGCAGGCGATGCGCCTCATCCACGAGGGCGTCCATCTCTTGCTGGGTCAGCTGCGGCGTGTCCACCTCGTCGGAAAGCGACAGCACGCCTCCCGTGGCGCAGACCTTGATCACATCGGCTCCGTATTTCACGTGGAAGCGAACGGCATCGCGAAACTCATCGGCTCCGCTGGCAATTCCCTCGGCGATTCCTGGCTCCTTCCCGAATCTCTCGTAAGGGAAACCCGTCCAGTCACAGTGGCCGCCCCGCGATCCGAGGCTGCCGGCGCCGGCCAGGATCATAGGCCCCGGTACGGCGCGAGCATTGATGGCATTGCGAAGCCCCACGTCGATGAACCCCTCACTGCCGACATCACGCACAGTGGTGAAGCCGGCCATGAGAGTTTTGAGAGCGTAATCAGTGCTGCGGACTGCCGTTTCAGGGACACCCCGGCGGAGAGAATCGAGGGTTCCCTGCAGCCAGTCTTCTGACGCTTGCCCGGTCAGGTGCGTCTGAGAATCGATGAACCCGGGTAGAAGCGTGGAGGCACCCAGATCGATTACGCGGCTACCCTCGGGAATGGCGATCCCGGAGCCGACCTCCTTTATCCGATCTCCTTCGAGGAGGACTACTCCATCCTGGATTAACGTGCCCGAGCGCCCATCGAACAGGTGCGCGGCGCGCAGAGCCAGAAGCTCTGCGGTCGTGTGCTCGGCAGCGGGGATGGGTGTGGCAGCAATTAAAGTGATCAGCCACATCAGAGAGGCGCGAGCGTTCGCATGCATTGGATAATCCTCCAGACGTGAAGTGGGACATCCTACCACAGAGAACAGAAGCGGGCCGGCTAGGCAGGATCCCCCGCAGCCGACCAGCCGCGCAGGTGATAGTAGGCGCTCACCCAGCTTCGCAGCGCTGCGTCGCTGAGCAGTGA